>CAZBKU010000279.1:0-3661 GCA_964492585.1 uncultured Thermoplasmatales archaeon
TCCTCGATCCGGGTGAGCCGGTCGTGGAGGTCCTGTTGGTAGCGGACGAGCTCGGCCAGGAACTCGCGCGGGTCGTCGCTGACCGAGCGATCGACGCGGTCCTTGACCAGGCGCATCTCGAGGCCTCGCTCGGAGAGGCCTCGGGCGCGCTCGGCGGTCTTGCTGACCACGGTCTCGAGGCGCTCGAGGTCACCGACCAGGCGCTGGTGCCGGGCCTTGTGGCCCTTGATGGTCTTCTTGGCCTGCTTGATCCTGCCGGTGGCCTTGTCCTTGATCTGCTCGACCTCTTGCTTGGCCTCAAGGCGAGCTTTCTCCAGCTCGACCTCGTGGCGCTCCTTGAGGTTCTTGATGTGGTTCTCGAGCTGACGGATCTTCTGCCCGTCCTCGAGCCGACCTTCGAGATCGGCCAGGCGGGCGCGAAGGCGCTCTTCGGCCTCGGTATCGCTTGTCTTCTTGTTCCCCAGTGATAGTGCCATGGTTCTACACCTCGGCTTCGATCTCGTCGATAGCTGGTGCCTCGACGGGTTCGACGTTCTCGGGCACGTCGCCGTGCGTGAGGCGCTGGTCGAGCGCCTCGACGTTGTCGCGTAGGAGCTCGGGCTTGTAGCCCCAGCCTTCGTAGTCGCGGAGATGAGCCCCGATCTCCAGGTTCTCGCGGGCGTTCTCGATGACGCCTCGCAGGGCCGGTGGCACGCCCTCGGGGCGCACGAGGGCCGCGAACTCGACCGGGATCCCGGGGCAGGGTTCGGGCACGCAGGAGTACAGCTCGGTCTGCTTGCCGAACCGGTCGTGGAGGAGGTCGTGGACGTGCCGGAGACCGGCCCGGTCCACGGGACCTCGGAAGAGGAAGTACAGCTGGTCGGGCGCCTCGGCGTCGTGCTGGCAGAGGCGCTGGTGGAAGAGGCCATCGTAGGCCAACTGGAAGGGCGCATCGTCGCCGGTGGGGACCACCGGGCTGATCACCGGCGTGGTCAGGGTCGCGTCGTGCGTGCGCGAGAAGTACACGAACACGTTGCCCAGGTCGGTGGGCCCGAAGCGCAGGGGGCTTGTGATGTTCAGGGCCGCCCTGGCCATCAGCCAGTTGATCTCCTCGTAGCTGGAGGAGTTGGGGTAGTTGCCGGTCTGTTCACGCCAGACGCGGGCCACGGCCGGGTTGTCCATGGTGGACACGATGGTCCGGAAGGCGCCGGGTCGCACCGGCGGTTGGCCGGGGCGGACGCCCAGGAGCGTGTTCAGCGTGAGGACGGTGTTGTAGTAGCTGGGCCCGCTGATGGCTTCGACGTCCTTGTAGGGCAGGGCGTCGCGGGTGTTGCCCGACGGGGTGACCGTGAAGGTCAGAAGGTTGCGGGCCTGCTCGCGGGACTGCCCGAACTCAGAGCGGAGGTAATCGACGACCCAGCTGGCGACACCGCTGCCGGTGCCGTGGCTGGTGCCGTGGAAGAGGATGAAGTTGCGGACGCTGTCGGCGCCGGCCTGCTGGAGGACCGAGCTGATCTGGTCCTTGAGCTTCTCGGCCTCGGTGTAACCCTCGGGCCAGAGCATCTCGGCGCCGCCGCCGGTGTAGTTGAGCTTGGCGACCAGGCGGTCGCCGATGCCGGTCTCGTCGACGCTCTTGGAGTCCAGGTCGAGGGCCACGGCGCGGTAGGGCGGGAGGGCGTCCTCCTCGCCTCGCTTGGGGGGCGCGTAGAAGGTGGACTTGCGCAGCTCCAGGCGTTCGCCCAGGCGCTGCTCTCCCATCTCCCACATGCCCTCGGCCCCGTGGCCGTACTCGGCGTCGATCCCTTGCAGGAACGTTGCGCCCAGGCGCAGGCCGGTGCGGCCGCACATGATCACAAGGCAGTCGTTGGATAGGCGTACGAGCTTGTCGCGTTCGTTGGTCATGCTTGGTCCCCCTCTGTCGTCACGAGCGTCCGGATGAGCTGGCTGGCGCGAGCCTTGCCGAGGCGAGCCTCGAGGCTGGCGCGCAGCTTGTAGAGCTTGTCGGGGTCCTCGCGCTCGGCGAGCGCGCGGACGATGATGCCGTCTGGGTGGAGCGAGACGTCGTCGTCTTGCCCGGCCAGGCGTTCGGCGGCCTCTGCCACGATCTCCAGGGCCTCGGGCCGGTGGCCGATCAGGCTGGTGGCCAGCTCCTGGATGTCGATGGCGGGTGTGCGGGCGAGCTCCTTCTCCACCATGTTGCGTACGATGGTGCCGAAATCGTGGTCGCTGGCTTCCCACGGCTCGTCCTTGCACAGGACGTGGCTGATCGACTCGATCAGCGCCAGGCCGTCGGCGGTGGCCCGGTAGCGGCGAGGGAGCTTGCCGACCACGTGGTCGAGGTAGGCCTCCCGCGCGTTGCGCTTGGGATCCTTGCGGGTGATGGCCTCGGCCCGATCGGCCAGGGCGGTGTGGAGCTCGTCGGGACGCCGACCGGTCGCCAGGGCCAGGATCCGCGGGAGCTCGATGTCAACGAGGTCGATCTCGACCTCCTTGGCCAGTTCCAGGAGCTCCTCCTTGGAGCCGCTGGGCGCTGGGACGGTGCCATCGGCGATCGGGGCCCACAGGGGCCCGTGGCGAAGCTCGTCCCCCAGGGTCCGTCGGTCGGCCTCGGAGAACCGTTGCCGCCAGGCCTTGAGCACGTCGCGACCGGCCACGGCGTCACCTTGCGGGGTGGAGCGCGTGTCGGGCCGTTGGCTCATGAAGCGTTGGAGCGGCGAGGCACCCTTGGGGCGGTCGGGCTTGGCGTGGGCCTTGGGCGGGGTCGACGTGGTCTCCTCGTGGATGGCAAGACCACCGTCGGCGCCGTCGGCTTGGGCGGGACCCTTCGACCGGGTGTGCCCGTTGTTCTCGGGGCGGCCGTCGCGGGCCTGGGTGGTGGGATGGCCGTTGGTGGCGGCTGGTTCCTGGGCGGGCTGCTGGTCGGGCAGCCACTCGATCTCCAGGTCCTTGGTCCCGGCGCCCGGTTCGGTCTGGCTGCTCTGCGGTGCCGGGGCGTCCTTGGCCCCGGCGGGATCGGGTGTCTCGAAGCGGACGTGCTCGAGGCAGTGCTCCTCGAGCTCCTTGGCGGCCTGGGCCCAGTCGCTGGGCGTGGGATGCGTGGCGGCCAGAGCCTCCTTCTCGGCCAGCTCGTCAAGGGCCGCCTGGCCCTGGTCGTCCTCTGGGATGTCGACGACCAGCTCGGCGACCTCGTGGAGGCGCCGGGCGGCCTTGTGGAGCTGGGCGAGCTCACCTCGCAAGGTGTGAAGACGGAGGAATTCGGCCTCCAGTTGTGCCCAGGCGGCCTCCCGGGAGCCTTGGTCGGCCTTGGCCAGGATGTCATCCAGGGCTTGGCGCCGGGTGGTTGTGGCCTGCGTGAGGTAGTCATCCATGCGGGCGACCAGGGGGCCGGCGTCGCAGCGAGCCAGGCGGGCGCCGATCCGCTCGGTCGCCTGCTCGATCCAGGCGTCGACCTCGTCGAGCACGTTCTCCAGGGTGTGGGCCTCGAAGGCGTCGTCGGCCCGTCCATCGGAGCGGGCGGTGAGGTACTCATCCAGGACGGACAGCACCGGCAGGCCGGCGCCGCTGGTCATCGCGGAGACCAGCGCGTCCTGGGCCTCGGATCCCTGGTTCATCGTTCGACCTCCTTGGCGGCCGATCCGACGTAGGTCCGCACGTGCCGGCGCAGGCGGGCGCGCTCCTCGGC
>CAZBKU010000280.1:0-3656 GCA_964492585.1 uncultured Thermoplasmatales archaeon
GAGGGGTTCCGAGACTACGTGCTCATCGGTCACCCGGTGGGCCACTCGCTCTCCCCGGCCATGCAGAACGCGGCCTTCGCCTACCTGGGTCACCCGGGCCGCTACCGGCTGGTCGACCTGGCCCCTGAGGATCTCGAGGCGGGGTTCGCGGGTCTCAAGGCCCTGGGCGTGGCCGGCGGGAACGTCACCAGCCCCCACAAGGGCGCCCTCCACGACCTGTGCGACGAGCTGCGTCCTCGGGCCAAGGAGGCCCGGGCCGTCAACTCGTTCAAGGTCACCGAGGACGGGCAGGTGCTGGGCGATAACACCGACGGTCTGGGCGTCGTCCAGGCCCTGGATGCCCGCGGCGAGGCCCTCTCGGGCCGGCGTGTCGTCGTGGTCGGGGCCGGAGGGACCGCTCGCGCGGCCAGCCATGCGCTCGCCCAGGCCGGGGCCGAGGTGTGCGTTTGCAACCGGACGGCCAAGAAGGCCGAGGCCCTGGCAGCCGAGCTTGGCGCCGAGCAGATCCCCTTCGATGAGAGCGCCCTATCCGAGGCGTTGCCCGAGGACGCCATCCTGTTCAACGCGACCCCGGTGGATCTACCCCTTGAGGAGGACGTGCTCTCCCGGATCATGGTCTTCGATGCCACCTACGGGCCCGACGCGGCTCGTCTGGCTCGCCGGGCCGAGCTGGCCGGGACCCGGGCCTTGGACGGCCTGGACCTGCTGGTTCACCAGGGGGACCTGGCCCTGCGGTTCTGGCTGGATCTGGCCGCCGACGAGGAGCTTCTCGGGGTCATGTCCACGGCGGCCCGGACCGGCGCCCTGGAGCAGCGCTACCGGACGGGGGGACCATGACCCTGCACGGGAACGGCCGAGCCCATGGCGCGGTCACCGTCGTCAACGCGATCCCCGCCGGCCAGGGTGCCGCCTTCGGCATCGAGCTGGCCACCGAGGCCACCGTCGACCTCGAGGAGAGCCAGGGGAACACCGAGGTCACGATCCAGGCCCCCGGTCACGACCCGACCGACGACGTCAAGGACGACCATCGCCTGGTCCACGCCTGCCTGGAGGTCGTCGGCGAGCGCGCCGGCGTGGCCCTCTCCGGCACGGTCGAGACCGAGAGCCAACTGCCCATCGCCCGCGGCCTGAAGTCCTCCAGCGTGGCCGCCAACGCCCTGATCCTGGCCCTTCTCGACGCCCTGGATGAACCGGTCGACGCCGCCGAGGTCCTCGATCTGGGCGTCGAGGCCGCCCGGCGGGCCGGCGTGACGGTCACAGGCGCCCTGGACGACGCGGCAGCCTCGCTCTTGGGCGGTCTGGCCCTCACCGACAACCGGGAGGATGTGGTCGAGCAACGGAAACCTATACAGACAGACCCCGTGGTGCTCCTGCTCGTGCCCGCGACCACACGCTACACCCAGGACACCGGCGACCGGCTGGCCCCCATGGCCGGCCTGGCCCGACGATCCATGGAGCTCGCGCGCCAAGGCAGCTGGCAGCACGCCCTCACGCTCAACGGCCTGGCCGTGGCCACCTGCCTCGACGAGCCGCTGGATCCGACCTACCGGGCCCTAGGCGCAGGTGCCATGGCCGCCGGCACCACCGGGACCGGGCCCGCCGTGGCCGCCGTCTGCCACCGCGACGATGCTCCTGGGATCCGCGAGGCCTGGGACCGGTACGACGCCGAGATCCTGGCCACGCATCCGACCAACCAGGGCCTGGCCTGGGAGGGCTCAGCGTGAGGCTCACCGTCCACCCGGGACCGGCCAGCGGTAGCGTGCGGGCACCCGGGAGCAAGTCGGTCACCCACCGTGCCCTGCTCCTGGCCGCCATCGCCAACGGTGGCACGGTCAAGGCCCCTCTCTGGAGCCAGGACACCCGAGCCACCCTGGCCGGGATCCGGGCCATGGGCCTCAAGGCCATCGCCACCGACACCGAGGCCGTGATCCGCGGCGGCCGGCTCCAGCCAGCAGAGCTCGACTGCAAGAACTCCGGCACCACGCTTCGCCTGCTCACCGGCCTGGCCGCCACCGTCGACGGCACCAGCACGCTCACCGGCGACGCCTCGCTGGAGCAACGACCCATGGGCCCGCTGGCCGACGCGCTCGAGCAGCTTGGCGCCGAGGTCACCTGCCAGGGCGACGACGGACGGCCCCCGGTCGGGGTCACCGGGCCGGCCGAGGGGGGAGCCGCCCGGATCGAGGGGGACGTCTCCAGCCAGTTCATCAGCGCCCTGCTCCTGGCCGGCACCCGGATGCCCAAGGGGGCCACGGTCGAGCTCACCTCCGAGCTGACCTCCCGACCCTACGCCGAGATGACCGCCGGCATGATGCGCCAGGTCGGCTTCGAGGTGACCACGACCGACACGGGCTTCCAGGTCGAGCCGGCCGACCTTGGCGCCGTGCGCCTGACGGTACCCGGCGACTACAGCGCGGCAGCCTTCCCCCTGGTGGCCGGCGCGCTCACCGGCGGCCAGGTCACCGTCCACGGCCTGATCGAGGACAGCGGGCAAGGGGACGAGGCCCTGCTCGACATCCTGGAACGCTTCGGTTGCCGGATCGAGCGCGACGGCACCAGCGTGACCCTGGTCGAGGCCGACCTGGTCCCGGTCGAGGTCGACCTGGGCGACCACCCGGACCTGTTCCCGCCCCTGGCCGTGCTGGCCACGGGGTGTCTAGGCAAGACGGTCCTGCATGGTGCCCCGCACCTTCGCCACAAGGAATCCGACCGGATCCAAGCCATGGTCGAGGGCCTGGGCGGCTTAGGTGCCAAGGTGCAAGCGCGGGACGACGGCGCCACGGTCGAGGGCGGAAGCCTGACCGGCGGGACCGTCGAGGCCTACGACGATCACCGGATCCAGATGGCCCTGGCCGTGGCCGCCCTGAGCGCCGATGGCCCGGTGACCATCCAGGGGCCTGCCGATGTCCACGCTGTCTCCTACCCCGGCTTCCTGGACGACCTTCGGGACCTGGGCATCGAGGTCGACGTTGACGAGGGCGCGGAGGCGGGATCGTGAACCGGCTTGGCAACGCGTTCCAGGTGCAACTGCTCGGCGAGAGCCACGGGAACGTCGTCGGCGTGCTCGTCGAGGGCGTCCCGGCCGGCATCCCGTTCACCGAGGAGGACGTCCAACCGGCCCTGGACCGACGCCGGCCCGGCCAGTCCAAGGTCACCACCCCCCGGGACGAGAAGGACGTCTGTGAGATCCTCTCGGGCACCCACGAGGGCAAGACCACCGGCGCGCCCGTGCTCATGCTCATCCATAACGAGGACAAGGACTCCAGCAAGTACGAGGCCTTCCTCACCCGACCCCGGCCGGGGCACGCCGACCTGACCGCGCGCGTGCTCTTCCACGACCTCAACGACCACCGCGGGGGCGGGTTGTTCAGCGGCCGGTTGACCGCCGGCCTGGTCATGGCCGGCGCCCTGGCCCAGAAGGCCCTCTCCCGGCAAGGGATCGACATCGGGGCCCACGTCCGCCAGATCGGCCCCGTGGAGACCGACCCGATCCCCAGCATCGCGGCCATCGACGAGCACGTGGAGGAGAACCTGGTCCGGTGCGCCTACCCAGACCAAGCCGCCCAGATGCAACAGGTCATCATGGAGTGCCGCGAGGCCGAGGACTCGGTCGGCGGCGTGGTCGAGTGCCTGACCGAGGGCCTGCCCCCGGGCCT
>CAZBKU010000281.1:0-2153 GCA_964492585.1 uncultured Thermoplasmatales archaeon
GAGCACTGGCTTCGACCCGACGACGAGCTGACGATCACACTCTCGGATCAGCAGGCGCGTTTCGTGCGCTTCCAACCGCATTTCTTCTCTCGGATGCGTGAGCTCTTCGGGTGACCATCGTGGGTTTGCTCCAACGGTTCAAGGACTGGCTGGCCGGCGGTTCGGCCCGCGACACGAACCAGCGGGTCGCCCGCCGCAAGCACCCGATCCAGTACGTCGAGAAGGAGGTGCTCGACCTGATCATGCACGCGGCCAAGAACGCGCACCCCAACGAGTTCGCCGGGGTGCTTCGAGCCGAGGACGAGACGATCACCGAGATCCTGCTGGTGCCAGGGACGGTCCAGGGGGCCGCCCACGCGATCCTGAAGATCAACCAGCTACCGATCGACCGCTCGGTCGTCGGCGTGGTCCATAGCCATCCCAGCCAGAGCGCGCGGCCCTCGCAAGCCGACATCCGTTTGTTCGGCAAGCACGGCCACACGCACATCATCATCCACCACCCGTACAACGAGCACACGTGGCGGTGTTGGGATCACCGTGGTGAACCCGTCCGGCTCGAGGTCGTGTAGGCCGGCTGGTCGTGGGTCGAGCCCCGATACGGGACCGGCAGCCTCCCATTATGACCTAAACTGGACCGAACCGGTACCGGTTCCACACGGTCTCTCTCGCCGGAAATCGGACCCGCGCCTATCAGGATACCCGAAATATGCAAACCCTTACATAGCTGGTCGAACAGTGATGGCGTAAGCCCGAGGTGTACTTCCCTTGACCCACGTTATCTGTGAACCCTGCATCGGTACCAAGTCCGGTGATTGCGTCGAGGTCTGCCCCGTCGACTGCATCTACGAGGAGGAGGAGATGTTCTACATCCACCCGGATGAGTGCATCGACTGTGGCGCCTGCGTCGCTGTCTGCCCGGTGGAGGCCATCTTCACCGAGGCCGACGTCCCGAGCGAGTGGTCGGACTTCATCGAGAAGAACCGCGAGCTCGCCGGCGCGTAGCCGGTCCCCAGCCTCCCCGCGTCCCTCTGCTCTTCTTCTCCCTGTGTGGCCAGCCGTAGCGCTGGCAGCCGGGGAGGCCCCGGTACCAGGGTCGTTTCGGCCACGTGACGCGAACCTTGATACCCACCGTGAACACCTGTGAGCCATGACCTTGGACCTGGATCCCGACGAGCGGCTTGGCACCCGCGTGCGGCCCACCTGGCGGGCCCAGTGGCGACGCTACGTCCCCGGGATCGGCGTCTTCCTATCCGGCCTGGGCGTGGCCTGGGCCACACCCGGGGCCCTGGAACACGTCATGATCCTGGGCCTCACAGAGCTCGGCGCACGGGTCCTGCTTGCCGCCGGGCTCGTGGTCCTGGCGATCGTGGCCTCCCACCTGGCCGGGCGCCCGGCCGTGCTCACGATGCTGGCCGGGAGCTCGGCCATCAGCCTGGGTGCCAACCTCACCGGCTCGCCCTGGATGGCTGTCCCACTCCTCGCCGTCGGTCTCGCCTGGATCGCGGTCCTGGAGGTCCGTCGGTTCGCCTCGGGCCTGGCGCTGACCAACAAGCGCGTCATCCTGGCCCGACCGATGCGGACCGCTTTCGGGCTGGGATTCCACGAGATCCAGGTCGTCCACACGACCCGGGACGACGGCACCTGGGGCTCGATCATCCTGGAGACCGATCACGGGACCGTGACCACCAACGGGCTGCCCCGGCACCGGGAGCTGGCCGACCGGATCGAGGCCCGCATGGACGGGGCGCCGGTGGCCGCCGACCCCCAAGCGGTCACCGAGGCCCGGACCCGCATCGAGCGGTTGATCGACCGCGCCTCAGCCCGGTGAGGCCGTGCCCCCGGCCACGGTGCGACCCCTGGAACCCGACGACCGGGCGGCCGTGCGCCGCCAGCACTGGGAGATCTTCGGGCCCGAGCTGGCCTTCGACGCCATCGTCCTCGACCGGCTGTTCCTTCACGAGGGCGCGATCAACCTGGTCGCCGAGCTCGACGACCGGGTGGTCGGGTACTGCTCGGCCATCCACGGCTCCCACGACCCCGCCCGGCTCTACACCATCCACGTCATCCCCGAGGCCCGCGGGCAAGGGATCGCCGCCGAGCTCGTCCACGAGCTCGAACAGCGCCTGGCTGCCCGAGGCTGTGGGCGCGTCGAG
>CAZBKU010000281.1:2163-3644 GCA_964492585.1 uncultured Thermoplasmatales archaeon
GGGCTACGAGATCGTGGCCGAGGACCCCGACCGGTACCCGACCCTGGATCCCTCCAGCGGGTACACGATGGTCAAGGAGCTCTAGGGTCTCGCCAGCTCCACGGTCCCGGTAACGTTTTGGCGCCTGTGGACCTGGCCAGCGCGTGCGCCTGATCTCGTTCAGAACCGCGCCCGACCGGCAACCCCAGGCCGGGCTGGAGCTCGATGGCACCGCCCTGCCCGCCGTGGGCCTGATGCGGTACGCCCAGAACGACCTGAACATCCCGATCCCGCCCCAGCTGGCCGGCATGCGCGGGGTCCCCATGGAGCTGGTGCTCTCGTTCTGGCAGCACGCCCAGCCGGGCCTGTCGGCTGCCCACGAGCGCCTGTCCGACGACCCGGGCACGGTGGACGACATGGGCCACGCCATCGCCGAGGTCGAGGTCGTCTCGCCGGTCACCGACCCGCCCTCGGTGCGGGATTTCTACGCCTTCGAGGAGCACGTCCGCCGAGGCAACGAGCTCCGTGGTCGCGAGATCCCCGAGGCCTGGTACGACCTCCCGGTGTTCTACTTCACCCATCCCGGGGTCCTCCACGGTCCGGGCCAGGACGTCGCGCGCCCGGCCGGCGTCCAGATGCTGGACTTCGAGCTGGAGGCCGCCTGGGTCATCGGGCACCGGGGCAGCGATGTCCCCGCCGAGGAGGCCTGGGAGCACATCGTCGGGCTCACGGTGATGAACGACTGGTCGGCCCGGGACCTCCAGGCCCACGAGATGCAGGTCGGGTTGGGACCCAGCAAGGGCAAGGACTTCGCCACCAGCCTGGGCCCGGCCATCGTGACGATGGACGAGCTGGCTGACCGGCGGGACGGTGAGCACCTGGAGCTGGCCATGACCGCCCGTCGCAACGGCAAGCAGATCAGCCAGGGCAACCTGGCCGACCTCCACTGGACGATCCCCCAGATGACCGCGCACGCCAGCAAGGCCTCGGTCATCCAGCCCGGCGATGTCATGGGCAGCGGGACCGTGGGCACCGGCTCGATGCTCGACCTTGGCGCCGAGGACTGGCTGGAACCCGGGGACACCTTGGAGCTCGAGATCGAGCGCATCGGGACCCTGGCGAACACCGTCGTCGAGAGATAGCGCTCGAAGCAGGATTTGGACGCGTTCATGCCACGGTTGGCCCAACGCGTCCGCTCCTGCACCGGTTCTGGCCATACTTCGCAACCGATGCAGGATTAGCACGGCCTACGGCCGTACACTCCTGCATCGAACCGACGATCTGCCCGGTATGGCTATGTACAAGTTCGATGCAGGATCTGGACCCCCCCCCGCGATGGTCGACCGCTGACCCTCGCGCTCGACCGCGAGACGGTACGGTAGGGCGCCCCCCGCCGGGAGGTCGCTACGAGCCGGGAACACCTCGACGACGCGCCACATCGTCGACGAGCGCGCCACCTAGGCGAAGAACAGCTCCCACATGATGACCCCGTACCCGAACAT
>CAZBKU010000282.1:0-3640 GCA_964492585.1 uncultured Thermoplasmatales archaeon
AACCACCAGGGCTCCGACCTGGGGGTCCTCACCGACCGCCCGGGGACCTTGTCCAACGATTTCTTCGTGAACCTGCTCGACATGGACACGGCGTGGGAGCCGTCCTCGGCCTCCAAGCACGTGTTCGAGGGGCGGGACCGTGGCACCAACGAGGTCAAGTGGAAGGCCACCCGAGCAGACCTCATCTTCGGTTCCAACGCCCGGCTTCGAGCCATCGCAGAGGTCTACGGGTCGGAGGACGGTGGAGAGCCGCTCGTGCGTGATTTCGTGGCTGCTTGGCACAAGGTGATGACGCTCGATCGCTTCGACATCACGTGATCGAACCAGAGGGCCGACATCGCCAAGGCCCTGCTCGACGACCCATCGAGGGTAAGCAGGGCCGTCAACCGGACGCTCGGGGGCTTTGGCCCCCCACGCCCGGATCGCTGGCCGGGTCACCTCTGGCCTGGAGGCCCGGGCAGGCGGTCCCACCGACCGGTCAGCGTACGCTGGCGGCCAGGGCGTCTCGCTGGAGCAGCAGAGCCGGGTCGTTGAGCACGGCAGCCTGGCTGGTCGCCGAGCCGTCGTAGACGACCAGGACGCCGTTCATCCAGGGGTGGATCTCGCAGTAGAACCCCATGGCCGCGTTGTCCTCTTGGACGGTGGCGCTCTGGCAGGTCATCGGGGGCTCGTCATCGGTGGTGTCGTGATCGGCCTGGAGCTGATCGCCGACCAAGGTGAAGGTCGTCCCGGGCCCCCCGAAAGCCCCGAACTCGGTATCCACACAGGGGCTGGGTGCCGTGCTGGTCGTCCCCTCGGTGAACGTATGCAGCACATCCAAGGAGCTCCAAGTCAACCGGTCCCCGGACTCTAAGGCGACCACCGGCGGGACGAACCCGGCCAGGCTGGCCTGGGCCGCCTGGTCCTCGGCGGGCGTCGCTTGGTCGACAGGGTGGGCAAGGGCGGTCGGCGACGCCAGCAACGCTAGCAGCGCGATCAGCCCGACGATCGTCAAGGTGGGACGGGTCATCTCAACAGCCTCCAGGTCGTGCAACGGCCTACCAAGCAGTTGAAGGTTACTCCCGAACCCGGAGGGTCAAACCGTCTTCAGCTGGGACCAGGGCCACCTCGTCGCCGATCGACGGGGCCTGGTGATCGGCGCGGGCAAGAGCACGGGCACCGTGGTCCAGCCCGACGAGCAGGATCCAGGCCTCACCGGGTCCCTGGGTCCGGGCCAGCACGGTCCCACGCCCGTCGACCTGGGCCGCCTCGGTCGGCCCGGCGCAGACGGGGCACCGCTGGGTCGAAGGGACGTCGACCCGCTGGCAGCGATGGCACCGGCTGGCAGGCAGGCTCATGACGGTCCCTCCAGGATGGCGCAGTGGACGTTGTTCCCGAACCCGCCGATGTTGTGAACCAGGGCCCGGGTCGCGTGGTCGACCTGGTTGGGCGCTTGGCCGGTGAGCTGATCGAAGGCCTCGACCAGCTGGGCCACGCCGGTGGCACCGATCGGGTGACCGCGGGCCTTGAGCCCACCGCCCGGGTTGACCACCGGCTGGCCGGACAAGGGGTCGTCGAGGGAGAGGGTTGCAAGGCCCTTGCCGGGCTCTGCGAACCCCAGGTCTTCCATGTTGACCGCTTCCAGGACCGAGAAGGCGTCGTGGACGATGGCGACGTCGACGGCGTCCCGGTCCACGCCCGCGGAAGCGAAGGCCCGATCCCCTGCGGTGGCGGTGGCCTGGAAGCGTTCCGGCGGCCCCCGTCGGCGGGCATAGCCCAGGTGGTCGGTGGCGCTCCCCATCCCTTCGATGGTGACCGGCCCATCCGGGCCAAGGATGACCCCGGCGGCGCCGTCGGTCATCGGGGCACAGTGGTAGAGGCGCAGAGGGTCTGCGATGATCCTCGAAGCGAGCACCTCCTCCTCGGTGATCGACCGCTGGAACTGGGCGATCGGGTTCGTAGCGGCCAAGCGGTGAGCCTTGACCGGGATGGCCGCCAGGTCCTCATCGCTGACGTCGTAGGTGGCTTGGTAGGCGCTGGTCAACAGGGCCACCAAGCCGGGCAAGGAGAGATCGAGGGCCTGCTCGTCCGGGGCCATGTACCGAGCCAGCAGGTCGGTGGCCTTGGCGGTGGAGACCTGGGTCATGACCTCCCACCCGAGCAGGAGGACGTGCTCGGCGTGGCCGGCATCGATCAACGCTCTGGCGGCCACGAGGCCAGCCAGACCCGAGGAGGGCCCGGTCTCCACGCGGACCGCTGGCGTGCCGACCATGGCAGCCTGTGTCACCGACCAGGTGGCCACGTTCGCGATGCCGCAGAAGCCCTCGGCTCCCGCGTTTGTCACGACCACGTGATCGATGGCCTCGCGTGGGATCGGGCTCCCATCGAACAGCCGGTCGGCGAGGCGTGAGACGATGTCAGCAGGTTCCTGGTCACGGCCGAACGGCAGGCCCTGGGCGTGGACGAGCGAGGCCACGGCCGGCCAACCCCGCCGCCCTTGGAAAGCCTATCGGGCCCGGTGTGGCCAGCGGTGGACCTACCAGTAGTGCCGGAGGTTCACCAGGCCGCGACCCTGGCGGGGATCCACGCGGCTCTGCTCCTCGCCCAAGGCCATGGCCTTGACGAGCGCGTCGTGGGAGTCCTCGCTGGTCTCACGGGCTTCAGGGTAGCTCTCCTCAAGGGGCGTCCCGAAGCCGCAGAAGGGGCACGGGACCGTCTCGACACCGACCGCATCGGCTTCGTCGTGATGCACGCAGAACATGCTGGTACCCACCACGTCAGAGACGAATCCCAGGACCCATAAGCCTTGCCCCGACCCGTTCGACACGTGTCGAGACCGGGGGTCAAGGCTTTTCGTGGCGCCCCAGATGCGGGCCCGTGACCTACCGCGTCACCCGGTTCCGGGAGTTGGGGTCCACCAACGACGTCGCCTTGGCGGCCGCCACCGCCGGGGCCCAGCCAGGCTTGGTGGTCCGGGCCGACGTCCAAGCCCGTGGCAAGGGGCGCAAGACCCGGGACTGGAGCTCGCCGCCGGGCGGCCTCTGGGCCTCGGTGCTCCTCTCGCCCGAGGTCCCGTCGGTCCACCAGGGCTTGATCCCGCTGGCCGTCGGCTGCGCCTGCTCGGAGGCGCTCGAGCAGCTCGGGATCGACGTCGGCGTCCGTTGGCCCAACGACCTGATGCTCGGGGACCGCAAGGTGGGCGGGATCCTGGTGGAAGGGCGCGTCCTAGGCAGCGCCCTCTCCCAGGTGGTCGCTGGGATGGGGATCAACGTCCAGAACCCGCCGCCCGTCGACCGGGCGGCCAGTCTGGACGAGGTCGCCGCCGACCTGACGCCAAGCCAGCTTTTGGAGGGGATCCTGGACCGCTTGGCTACCTACGAGGACGCCCTGGGTCGGGCAGATGCCAAGTGGCTCTGCCAACGGTTCATGCGGTATGCCTGGGGGATCGACCAGGAGCTCCTGCTCGACGGGGAGCCTTGTCGACCCAAGGAGATCGCCATCGATGGGGCCTTGATCGTCCAACTGCCCGACGGCAACATCGACATCGCCCGGACCGGTTCGCTGCGGCTCCCCGACCAAGGGTAGACCACATCGCCTGCCGGCTGAGCTCAGGGCGACCGGGCGCCTTGCCATGGCCCTCGATCCGCACGAGCCTTGCTCC
>CAZBKU010000283.1:0-3610 GCA_964492585.1 uncultured Thermoplasmatales archaeon
CTGGCCCAGGAGGACTTCGTCACCCTGTTCCCCATCATCTTCGCCTTCATCATCGTGGTCCTCTACTTCTCCTTCAGGAACTTCACGGCCATCGGCGTGGCCGGGGGCGCCCTGCTCGTCGCCGCCACGTGGACCTTCGGGACCATGGGGTGGGCCGACATCGCCTTGAACACGCTCAACCTGACCGTGTTACCCCTGATCTTAGGGGTGGGGATCGACTTCTCGATCCACCAGGTCACCGAGTACGCCAACCACAAGCGGGAGGGCATGAGCGATGTCGAGGCGTTCCGCGAGAGCGGGAACTACGCCGGGTTCGCCATGGCCATCGCCACGCTCACGTCCACCAGCGGCCTGCTGGTCATGACTGTGAGCCCCAGCCTGCTCATGGCCCAGCTCGGGTTCCTGTCGGCCCTGGGCATCGTCTCGGTCTACCTGCTCACCATCACGTTCATGCCGGCGTTGCTCACCCTCGCCGACGCCGGCGAATCCATGGGCGCCAAGTTCGAACCCTCCGAGTTCGTCGTCGGGATGGCCCGCTCGCTCTCCCGACGCCGGGTCATGGTCGCCCTGGTCATCGTGGTCATCTCAGGCATGACCGCCGTGGGGACCCAGAACCTGGGCATCGAGGAGTTCGGCGAACCAGCCTTGAACTTCCCCGAGGACGACCCCTTCCGCCGCGAGCATGTCGAGGGCCTTCGAGGTTTCTACGACATCGAGGAGGGGGGTGAGGCCCTCAAGACCAACATCGTCGTCTTCGAGGGCGACAACACCGACCTGCAGTCCCACCGCTACATGGAGACGCTCCAGACCCAGATGGCCCAGAAGGAGAACCTGAACCTGGACACCTCCCGGACCCTGCCGTTCCTGGTCCGCACGTGGCTGACGGTCAAGGACGGCGGCCCCGGAGCCGCCGAGCAGATCAGCAGGGACGTCCTGCGTACCTGCAGGACACCGACCGGTGACCAGATCCCCGGCTGCAACCCGGTCGACCAGGCCGACAACTACCCACGCACGCGGCAGGAGATCCAGAACGAGCTCGACGCCATGTTCGAGTCGCCGCTGGACACCTTCTCGTCCTTGTTCGTGGATCATCCGAACTACAACATCTCCATCATGACGCTGGCCACCACCACGGGGACCTTCGAGGAGGCCGAGCTGGCGTGGAACGATGTGTGGGATGCCTACGACGAGACCAAGGATCAAAAGCCCCAGGATCTGAGGGTCTCCTTCGTCGGGAACACCGCCACCAACTACCTCTTCATCCAGGAGGAGCTACCGTGGCTGTCCTACCTGGGCATCGTCTCCGGCATCGTGGTCACGCTCTTGACCGTCATGTTCACCCGGTCGATCAAGGCCACCCTGGCTGTGCTGGGCGTGGTCGGGGCCACCAGCCTCTGGTGGCTTGGCATCCTGCCAACCGTCGACATCGGGTTGGCGATCACCCTGATGTTACCGGCCGTGTTCATCACGTCGATCGGGTCAGACTACGCCATCCATATGGTGTGGAACCTGATCAAGAACCCGGATCGTGAGGAGGTCTACGGCGTGGTCGGTAAGGCCGTGCTCTACTCCATGGTGACCACCGTCGGGGCCTTCGCCATCTTCACCCAGACCCAGAACGTGGCCGCCAGCGAGGCCATGATCGCGACCGTGATCGCCATCGGGGTCATGTTCGTGGCCACCATGCTCGTGATGCCCTTCTTCTACCCCCTGGGGGAGGAGGATGAGGACACCCTGGATTACATCCCGACGACGCGGATCGTCGACGACACCCCCGAGGGTGGGCCCCCGGCGCATCCCAAGCCCCCCAGAGCCCGTGGGATGTCCCAGGAACCCGCCGACGAGGGGGATCGGCCCCCGACGGCCTGAGGCCCCGTCGACCTTGGACCTGTGGGACCCTAGGTTGAAGTAAGGGACCACCCAAGCCTAGGGTGCGATGGGAGCATCCGAGACGGCTCCAGAGGCTACACCCAGCAGGGTCGCCCAGGGGACAGAAGGGTCGCTCCAAGAGGGGACCTGTCCGGAATGTGGCAGCCAGGATGTGGCCTACGATGACCACCGTGGCGAGACCGTGTGCGAGCGGTGCGGGCTCGTCTTGACCGAGGGCGAGATCGACCACGGCCCCGAGTGGCGGGCGTTCAACCCCAAGCAGCGCCAGGAGCGGTCCCGGACCGGACCTGGCCGCACGATCATGCGCCACGACATGGGCCTTGGGACCCAGATCGGCAGCGCCAAGGACGTCAAAGGCAAGGACCGATCCAAGGTCTACCGGATGCGCCGCTACCACCGGCGCGCGACCTACAAGCCCGGCCAGGACCGGGAGACCATCCGCGCCCTCTCGGAGATCGAACGCTTGGCCGGGAACCTGGGCCTCCCCGACGAGGTGGCCGAGACCGCCGCCCAGATCTACCGGCAGGCCCGCAAAGAGAACTTCCTGCACGGCCGCTCGGTCGAGGGCACCGCGGCAGCCAGCATCTACGCCGCCTCCAGGATGCAGCAGGTCCCCCGCCCCCTAGACGACATCGAGGAGGAAGCCCAGCGAGAGGGCAAGGATGTCGCCCGGACCTACCGCAAGCTCTGCCAGGCCCTCGAGCTCCCTGTCCCGATCACGACCCCCCGTGACCTGTTGCCGTCGTTCGCCTCCCGGCTCGAGCTGGCACCGAGGATCGAGCAGCGGGCCATCGAGCTGATCGATGCCACCGGCCATGAGGCGCTGACCGGGAAGAACCCGGCCAGCGTGGCCGCCGCGGCCCTCTACCAGGCCGCCAGGGAGCTGGGCGACCACCGGACCCAAGAGGATGTCGCCGAGGCGGCCGGGGTCACCGAGGTGACCGTCCGCGCACGGCTCAAGGACCTGGCCGATCCCGACCACGGCCCGGCCCCGCCATCCCCTGGGGTCGACGGCGACGATCACCAGGCACGGCCAGATGCCAGCTGACCTCGCTGCCTAGGCCGCCTACTCGGTCTTCTTCGTCCGGTCGGCCAGATCGAGCAGGGAGGCAAGGAAGTCGCCACCCCGCAACCGGCCAAGGCTCCCCTTGGAGCAGGACAGCTCGTCGTACCGTGTGACATCGTCCACCCGCCCCGTCGGGGAGGACAGGATGAGCGGGACCGGGTCCCCCGAGTGGGCGGCCCGGATGCTGGGGGTCGAGTGATCCCCGGTCACCCCGACCACGGCATCCCCGGCTTCGAGCACGGGGGCCAGCGCCTCGTCGATCTTCTCCAGGTGCTCGGCCTTGGCGACCGGGTCCCCGTTCTCCCCGCAGATGTCCGGCGACTTGATGTGCAGGTAGACCAGATCGCTGGTCCCCAACGCCTCCACCGCGGCCTCGACCTTGGCGGCGTAGTCGGTGCGGAGATCCCCGGTGGCACCGTCCACGTCCACCAGGTCCATGCCCATGTAGCCAGCGATCCCCCGGTAGGCGTTGCCACCGGCGATGGCCTTGGTCTGGAGCCCGAACCGGTCGGCCAGGGTCGTGCCCCGGCGCACGGGACCAGCCCCCCGGGTGACGATCCCGCTGGCCACCGGCGCACCCCGGTCGGCCCGATCGTCGTTGATCGGATGCTCGCCCAGGAGGTCGGTCACCTGTTCAACGGCCTGGTGGAGTCT
>CAZBKU010000284.1:0-3598 GCA_964492585.1 uncultured Thermoplasmatales archaeon
GTAGACGTCGGCCCGGGCCCGTTCGACCATGTCGCCGTCCTCGGGCAAGGGCCGGATCCCGATCCAGGCTTCCACATCGTCGTTGATGCGGTCGCGTTCCTTCTCGCTGATGGGATGGCGGCCTTTGAGCTTGAACGACATGGGTCACTCTCCGAAGATGCGTTCCACGAGCCAGTCAGCGCTGAACGGGATGAGGTCGTCGTAGTTCTGGCCGACGCCGAGGAACGCGATGGGTTTGCCGACCTCGCGGGCGATGGACAGGGCCGCGCCCCCCTTGGCGTCGGTGTCGACCTTGGTCAGGACACAGCAATCCACACCGATGGCGGCGTTGAACTCCTTGGCCTGCTCGATGGCGTCGTTGCCGGCCAGCGAGTCGCCGACGTAGACGGTCAGGTCAGGGCTGGCCACCCGGTCGATCTTGCGCCTCTCGTCCATCAGGTTCGAGTTGGTCTGCATCCGGCCGGCGGTGTCCAGCAGGATGACGTCCTTCTTGCGGGCTTTGGCGTGGTCGACGGCGTCGTAGGCCACAGCCGCTGGATCGCTGCCGGCGCTGTGTTTGATGACCCGTAGCCCGAGCTTGTCGCCGTGTTCCTCGAGCTGCTCGATCGCACCGGCGCGGAACGTGTCGCCGGCGGCCAGGACGACGCCGAACCCGATCTCCTTGAGGCGATGGGCCAGACGCGCGATCGTGGTGGTCTTCCCGGTCCCGTTGACGCCGACGAACATGATGGTCAGGGGCCGGTCCTCCTGGGTCATCAGCCACTCGTCGAAGTCGAACCTGCTGCCTTCCAGCAGGCCACGGATGGCCTCCCGGAGGGTGGCCTCGATGGCCTTGGCGATCTCGGCCTTATCGTCGACACGGATCTTGGGGAGCTGGTCGGCCACGTGCTCGCGGAGCTCGACGGCAACGTCGGTGGCCACGTCGGCCTCCAAGAGCAGGAGCTCGAGGTCCCAAAGCAGGTCCTCGGCCCGGTCCGGGTCGATCCCGTACTTGCCGTCGGTCGGGATCGTGGTCTCGGCGACAGGGGCATGGGCGCTGGGCTCGGGTTCCGGTGAGGCGGCGGCTTGGGCCTCCGTCGGGGTCGCCTGCGCGGTCGCCTCCGGCTCGGGGTCCTCGGTCGGGCTCGGTTCGACGGGAGCCGGTTGCGAGGCCTCGTCCTGGGCGGCCTCGAGCTCGGCGGCCGCCTGGTCCTCCTCGAGGGCGGCCAGCTCGGCTTCGAGCTCGGCTTCGAGCTCGTCGTCGGACCTGGCCAGGTCCTCGACCTCGACGGCCGCGTCCTCGGCCTTCTCCTCGAGCTCGTCGATGCGGCCCCGGAGTTTGTCGAACAGGCCCATGGTGGGTCCCCCTCACTCGTCGGCGGGGGGCTGCTGGGCTCCGCCGCCCTGGATCTGTTGGACGAGCTGCTCCAGCTTGCCACGGAGCTGCTGGATGTTCTCGCCGATCTCGTCGGTGGCGTTGCGAGCCTCGTCGCGACGGTTCTCGATCCGGTCCAAGGCCTTCTTGGGGGCCTCCTCGGCCAGGAGACCGCTGCCAAGCGGCGCCAGGACGGCGTCGGTCTCCTTGAGCTCGGCATGGACGTAAGCGCCGGACCCGATGGGGAGCAGCACGTGCTCGCCAGGTTCTTGCTCGGCAAGCTCCCGGATCGCATCCTGGGTCTCCTCGAGCTCGTCGATGTAGGCCTGGATCTGCTCGCGTTGGTTCTCGAGCTGCCCAAGTTGGTTCTGGAGCTGCTCGGCGATCTGGACCTGCTGCTGGCGGTTGGCGCCGGCCTGCGGCTGCCCACCTTCAGCCATGGATCTCCTCAGCCTTGCGCTCCTTGTACTCTTCCTCGTGCTCGACACCGAACCGGACGGCGGCGTCCTCGATCTCATCGAGCGACTCCGCGTGGATGTCCTCGATGTCGATCTGACGTCGCTTGACGCGGTGCTTGGAGCCAAGGATGGACAGGGCCCACTCTCTGGCCTCCTCCTCGCTCTCCGACAAGGTCTCGAGCGTGAAGGGTTGCCAGCCCGAACCCATCTTGAACTGGCCGCTGATGCGGTACGCCTTCATGGTCCTCGCCGAGCCATAGCGGACCGTCCTATATAAGACTCGGCCCACGTTCCAGGACGCGATGAAGCACCTGTTCGCCGTCCGGAACGTGGCCGCCCACGCCGACGAGATGGAGGAGCCCGCTCCACCGGAGCCGGTGTTCTTCCAGAAGCCCGCCTCCTGCTTCCAGGATCCGCCCGATTTGGAGCTTCCCCGGGACATCGGGCCCATCGAGTTCGAGGTGGAGCTAGCTGTCCGGGTGGATCAGCCACTGTCCCGCGCCTCCGAAGAGGAGGCCGCCCAGGCCATCGGCGCCGTGGGTGTCGTCTTGGACCTGACCGCCCGCGAGCTCCAAGCCCAACGCAAGAAAGCCGGGTTGCCGTGGTTCGAGGCCAAGGGGTTCGACGGGGCCGGCGTCCTTGGCCGATCGGTCCCTGCCGCCAGCGTGGAGGACCTCGACGACCACGACGTCTGGCTGACGGTCGACGGGCAGGAGCGCCAACGGTTCGCCATCGAGAGCTACGCTGTGGCCCCGTCCGAGCTGTTGGCCCGGTGTTCCCGGTGGGTCGCCCTGGAACCCGGGGACATCGTCGGGTGTGGGACCGGGGACGGCGTCGGCCGGATCCACGCCGGTGACGACCTGGTGGCCGGGATCGCCGGGCTGGACGCGACCCGGATCGAGGCCACGGTCGTCTCGGGTCCCGAGCGGTTGTGACAGCGTCGGTCCCCTCTTCGGACCGGATCCTTGTTGCTCGCCAGCCAGGCCCGTAACCATCTTGAACAAGAAGTCCGTGCCCGCGACCGATGCGCCATCGGACCCTGGCCACGCTGGCCCTGCTGGCCCTCCTGCTCACCGCCCCGATCGCCGCGGCACAGGAGGACGGGATCACGATCGACGTCGAGACCCAACCTGGAGAGACGGCACGGGCCGAGGCCACACCCGGCCAGTCCTTCATCCTCTGGGCCAACGTCACGGTCCCCGACCGTGAGAACACCTCGTGGCGCGCGACCCTCAACGCCTCCCTCGACGGTGCCTCGACCGTAGGCCCCGAGCAGCTCCAGGCGACCAACGGGACCATCGAGCTTCCCCTGCAGTTCCAGGTGCCAAGCACCGCTGAGGCCGGCGAGCAGACCCTGGCGTGGACGGTGGTCGTGGAGTCCCTGAACACGTCCAGCCCGCCGCCCTCCAACGGGACCGATGGCAACCAGACCAGCGGCAACGAGACCACCGAGAACGGCACCGCCAGCCAAGAGGGGGAGGGCCAGGCCACCTGGGAGGAGGCCGAGACGCAGACGGGGACCATGACCTTCACCGTCGCACCGCCGACCCCACCACCGACGGGGCCACCCTGGGGGATCATCGGCGGGATCGGTGTCGCCATCCTGCTGGTCATCGCCGGTGTCGTGGTCTACGCCAAGTGGCCCCGCCAGTACGAGCACGACGCCGGGCCCCGCAGCCAGACCCTCCGCGACCTGGAGAACGGTGAGGACGGTGGCGCCGGTGGCCGCGCGCAGACCCTGGGACGCCAGGAACCGGAGGTCCATCCGCAGGTCAAGATCCTCCAG
>CAZBKU010000285.1:0-3555 GCA_964492585.1 uncultured Thermoplasmatales archaeon
CCGAGGACGGGTGGACCGAGGACGAGGTTGTGCTCCTGGCTGCCTCGATCGAGCGGGGCAGCGAGCACCCGTTGGCCGAGGCCATCGTTGAAGGCGCCGAGGACCGAGGCCTCGAGCTGGAGGCCTCCGACGAGTTCGAGGCCGTCACTGGCAAGGGGGTGACGGGCCGAGTCGGCAAGGCCCGCGTGGCACTTGGCAACCAGAAGCTCATGGATGACCAGGGCGTCGAGCTCGGGGACAGCCTCGCCCGGGCCGAGGAGCTTCGGGAAGAGGGCCAGACGGTCATGTTCCTCGCCGTCGACGGTTCACTGGCTGGCCTGGTGGGCGTGGCCGACCCGATCAAGGAGACCACGCCCGAAGCCATCGCGGCCCTTCACGAGGAGGGCTTGCGCATCGTGATGCTCACCGGTGACAACGAGACCACCGCCCGTGCGGTCGCCAGCAGGCTCGGCATCGACGAGGTCGTCGCAGACGTGCTCCCTCAGGACAAGGCGCGGACCGTCAAGCGCTACCAAGAGGACGAAGGCCGCGTGGTCGCCATGGCCGGCGACGGCGTCAACGACGCCCCCGCGCTGGCCCAGGCCCACATCGGGGTCGCCATGGGCACCGGCACGGATGTGGCCATGGAGTCGGCGGGCGTGACCCTGGTGAAGGGCGATCTGCGTGGCATCGTGCGCAGCCGCCGGTTGAGCCGGGCCACGATGCGCAACATCAAGCAGAACCTCTTCTTCGCGCTGGTGTACAACGCCACCGGCGTACCCATCGCGGCTGGTGTGCTTTACCCGTTCATCGGGTTGCTCCTGAGCCCGATCTTCGCGGCCGCGGCCATGAGCTTCAGCAGTGTGAGCGTCATCGGGAACGCGCTCCGCCTCAGGGGGGTCGACCTGTGAAGCGATCCTGGCTCCTGCTCGCCGTCGGTGCCATCGTCGCCACCGCCACGATCACGTGGGCCCTCTGGCCGCAGGTCCCCGCCACCCTCCCAGAGGACACCCACGTGCAGGAGCACGGGGAGGTCACGGCCACGGCCACCCGGCACGCTGGGGAGCAAGCCCCCGTGACGTTCACGCTCATCCTCGACACGCACACCGTGGACCTGTCCAGCTACGATCCACTCACCTCGACCACCCTCGACACCACCGCGGGTGTCCTCGAGCCCCTCAACGGATCCGAGGTGGTCGAGAACGACGGGCACCACGTCGAGGCACGCCTCCTCTTCGATGCTCCACCGACTGAAGCCAAGACGCTCGTGCTCCACGACTTGGCGGACCGAGCCGAATGGAGGCTGGACTTCATCCCATGAACGAGGACCGCTTGTTCCCCATCGTGACCGGCACCGTGGCCGCTCTGCTCTTGTTCGCGTTCTACGTTGTCATCGTCGCGCTAGCCGAGGGCCGCGCCCTCGTGGCCGACCAACTCGCCGAGGATGCCCCCTACTTCGTGTTCCTGTTCCCCGGGTTCGCCGTCCAGGTCGGCCTCTACACGCACGTCCGCCAGCGCGTGGCCCAGACGGAGGCCTCGGGTGCGGTCACGGGAACCGCGGGCGGGGTCTCCACGACCGCGGTCGTCGCCTGTTGTGCCCACTTCATCCCCGCGTTGTTGCCCGTCGTGGGCATCTCGGCCGTCTCGGCCCTGCTGGCCGCTTGGAAAGCGCCCCTGCTGATCCTGGCGATCCTCGCCAACCTTGCCGGCATCGCGTACATGATCCACGTCCTCAGGAAGCATGGGCCGATGCTCGCCCCAACGGGGGTCGAGTCAACGTGAGGCCACCGAGCCGGTCCTCATCGCCGCAGGCCCTGGCCCTGGCCGGCCTCATCCTC
Source organism: uncultured Thermoplasmatales archaeon (assembly GCA_964492585.1). Lineage (GTDB taxonomy): Archaea > Thermoplasmatota > SW-10-69-26 > SW-10-69-26 > SW-10-69-26 > CAYXGD01. Next base: position 1,818 of record CAZBKU010000285.1, read on the forward strand.
CTGTCCGCGGGGGTGGCGCTCGCCGGGACGGCCCAAGCCACGTTCACCGGCACCGAGCTCGCCGAGGCCCACTGGGGCACCCCGGGCACCCGGGCCGAGGTCTCCCCGGGAGACGTTGGACGAACGCTCACCCTCGAGTTCCGGAACATCGACGACGACAACCTCGGCAGCCTGGAGGCCGAGCTCCGGCCACCGGACACGCTCACCCCGACCTACGAGGGCGCGGACGTGGCTCAGCGCTCCCAGGTGCTCGCTCCCGGAGAAGTCTGGACGCCCACTTTCAGCCTGGACCTCTCCCCGTCGCTCTCCCCTGGACAGACGGTCGAGATCCCAGGCACGATCTCCATGCGCGAGGGACCCAACGCCACCGACCCCGGACCCTACCGCGCGCTCTCGTTCACCGCCGAGATCCAGGTCACTGGCACCTCCCGCCTCACCGTCCACGCCGAGGACACCTCACACTCGAGGTCGCCAACGACGGCGATACCACCGCACGCAACCTCGAGCTCGCCCTGGCGCCCTCCACCGACTCCACGCTACAGGTCCTCCACCCCGCGGGGGTCGTGGACCTAGCCGACCTCCCCCCCGGTAATGCCACCACCGTGCAGGTCGACCTGATCACCCCCGGGATCCCCGGGCCCCAGGGCCTGGACGTCACGCTCAACCACGTCGACGCCGCCGGGAACCAACGCGCCCGAGCCCAGACGGTCCCCCTCACCGTGACCGCCTGGCCCCAGGGCCCGCTCGACATCGCGCTCGAGACAGAGCAGCTCACAGCCGGGCGCGACGGCACGCTGACCTTCGCCCTGGAGAACGCCAGAGGTGAGCGCATGGAGGGCCTGGTCGCTGATCTCGTCATCGACGGAGGCTCGATCCCACCCACCGTCTTCCCCCGCTCAGGTGGCTACACCTACGACATCGGAACGCTCGAGCCTGAGCAGAACCGAACCCTGGAGATCCCGGTCACCGTGGCCGCCACCGCGCCCGAGGCCCACGCCCTTCAGCTCACCTTCACCTGGACCGGACCCCAGGGCCAGCAGCACGACTGGACGTACCAGTTCGGCATCCGGGCACAGGGCGCCATCGAGCTGGTGCTCTCGGAGACCTGCGGCTTCCTGGACCGGACCACCGGCGAGGTTACCGCCTCTGCCACGATCACCAACCTGGGCAACCGCCCCGCCCTGAACGCGTACGCCGCGTTCCACCGACCTGGCATCGAGCAGCACGAGCGCACCGAGTTGGGCGACATCGACCCCAACGACCCCTTCCGGTTCGAGATCACCGGGGCCCGCGACCAGCTCCCCGCCAACGCAACCGCCGCTCGGGAGATCGAGGTCATGCTGTTCTGGAATGACGAGCGCGGCACCGAGGTCCCCCAAGTGGCCAGCCTCCCGCTGGAGGTCGCCTCCGTATCCGACGCCTCCAACCCGTGCACGCGGACGCTCTCGGGTCCGCCAGACGACGGCAACCTCCGTCCTGCCCCCGGCCCGCTGGCGCTTGTTGCGGCCCTATCCTCAGTCGCCGCCTTGGCTGCCAGGAGGCGCTCGTAAGGAGGCGCCGGAACATGGTTTCCATAGCGCGCAAGAACCTCTTCGAGAGCCGCGGCAGGCTGATCACCAGCGTGAGCGGCGTGGCCTTCTCCGTGTTGCTCGTCCTCTTCCTCCTAGGCGTGTACAACGGGTTCCTGGAGGGCACCTCGGCCTTCGTTGAGGGCTCGGGTGCAGACATTTGGGTGGCC
>CAZBKU010000286.1:0-3529 GCA_964492585.1 uncultured Thermoplasmatales archaeon
CCGGGTCGACGCCATCGACCCCGCCCTTCGCCGACCTGGCCGCTTCGATCGCGAGATCGAGGCTGGCGTGCCCGACCGCGAGGGCCGCAAGGAGATCCTCTTGATCCACACCCGCGGCATGCCGCTGGAGGAGGATGTCAAACTGGACGAGCTGGCCGAGTCCACCCACGGCTTCGTGGGCGCCGACCTGGCCAGCGTGGCCAAGGAAGCCGCCATGAACGCGCTCCGGCGCTACCTGCCGGAGATTGACCTGGATGCTCCCATCCCACCGGACCTGCTCGAGCGGATGGTGGTCACCCACAAGGACTTCCGCGAGGCCCGCCGGGACACCGAGCCCAGCGCCCTGCGCGAGGTCCTGCTGGAGATCCCGACCACCAGCTGGGAGCAGGTCGGCGGCCTAGGTGAGGTCAAACAGTCGCTGCAGGAGGCCGTCGAGTGGCCGTTGACCCAGCCCGAGGTCTTCACCCGGCTGGGCATCCATCCACCCCGGGGCATCCTGCTCTTCGGCCCGCCGGGCACCGGCAAGACCCTGCTGGCGCGGGCGGTGGCTAACGAATCCGGTGCCAACTTCATCTCGATCAAGGGCCCCGAGGTCCTCTCGAAGTGGGTCGGCGAGTCCGAGAAGGCCGTGCGCGAGATCTTCAAGAAGGCCAAGCAAGCCGCACCGAGCGTGGTCTTCCTGGACGAGATCGACGCTCTGGCCCCCCGACGGGGCCTGGCCAGCGGTGACAGCCACGTCACCGAGCGCATCGTCAACCAGCTCTTGACCAGCGTCGACGGGCTCGAGGACCTGGAGGGTGTCGTCATCATCGGGGCCACCAACCGGCCGGACATGGTCGACAACGCTCTCCTGCGTGCCGGTCGCTTCGACCGGCTGATCCAGGTCCCGGTGCCTGACCGGGATGCCCGCAAGGAGATCCTCGAGATCCACATGGGCACCATGCCCCTTGCCGACGATGTCAACATCGACGAGCTCGTCGGCGTCACCGATGGGTACGTCGGCGCGGACATCGAGAACCTGTGCCGCGAGGCGGCTATGCTGGCCTTGCGCGACGACAAGGACGCCGAGGAGGTCGAGTACCACCACTTCACCGAGGCGCTCAAGGTCGTGCGCCCCAGCGTGGACGACTCGACGCTCCAGTACTACAACCGCGTCGCACAGGAGCTCCAGGGCGGCCTGGCCCAACGCAAGGCCCAGGACTACACCCGGAACATCGAGGTTGGCTGACCGTCCGGTCGGTCGCCAACGGTTCCACGACCGACGGTCAGCGAGCCCGAGCCCGAGGCCCGCGATGCCGAGGGTTCGGGCGAAGTCGCACGGCCCGCCGGCCGACCCCCAACGGGCGGAGGCCGGTGACCGTGCGATAGCACGAGGCCGCGCTCCACAGCGGCGAGCGGCCTCGCTAGCGCCCGAGCGCTCCGCTCGGGCCGACCATATCACCTGAGCGGAGCGTTCGGGCAGATGCGGAGGTTGGCCGCCTGACCCCCGAAGGGCGGAAGGCGGTCAACCTCCGGTCGCGACGATCGACAAGCGACGCTCAACGAACCCGAGCGCTTCGCTCGGGTCACCGTGTCACCTGAGCGAAGCGTTCGGGTGAAGCTGGAGACTGGCGGTCCGACCCCCAACGGGCGGAGGACCGCCAGTCTCCAGATCACGGCAGCCGAGTGCCCGAACCGCGTAGGCCCGTCGCCACCGTGTCGCGGGCCTCGCTAGCGCCCGAGCCGTTGGCTCGGGTCAATCGGATCGCCTGAGCCAACGGTGCGGGCAGATCCGGAGGTTGTGTGACATGGACCACCGCGCCACCCTCGGGCAAGCGCTCGATCCCGCGCGTGGCGGTGCGGCCCGGCCCGTGACCGTCCGACCGCGAGGAGCGCTCGGAACGGCAAGGTGCGGGCTCTAAACGTCGCCTCCCTTCACCGACCAATCTGTCACCGGCGTGTCACACCGGGGCTACGATGTTACTAGGGTGTCACGCGACCTGCTTTAAGAGGATGTTTAGTAGGAGGGTCGAGGCTGAAGCGGAGGCTACGCACGTGACACGAACCACTTCCAAGACCATCTTCTTGACGGCAGTCCTTGCTCTATCGATGCTCGTTCCCTCGGCCATCGTGTTGGCAGACCATGGCGAGCCCGGCGATCTGATCGTCGTGGGGAAGGCTCGTTCCTCGACAGCCGAGGACGACACCCTCCTCGTGAACGCGATCAACAACATGTACATCTTCGACATCGAGCTCTACGAGGGCGATGGCTCCCCCCTGGACGTGACCCAGTGGGGCGCCGTCGTCGGCTCGATCGATCCCAACGGCAACACCGTGGACCCGGGAGCCTGCGGTGGCGAGCCGTACGACTCGGCGTGCATCTACACGACGACGGAGATCACCGAGGCCACCAACGAGATCACCCTGCGCATCCCCGCCAGCGCGGTCGGCTGGGGCCAGTCGATCCCCGCCAACGGCGTGGCCATCGGCATCAACGTCCACGCCGACGGCCAGGGCGAGCCGATCACCGACACCGGAGCCCCCTCGGACCTGGCGTACATCAACCTGGTCGTCAACCAGGCAGCCGACAGCGGTAACTGGAACGAGGCCGCTGAGGCCAGCCAGAGCTTCACGCCGGTCTTCCTGCTGGATGCCCAGCCCGACGGCCTGCTGGCCCTCGACAACCCGATCATCAACCCCGGGTTCGACGTCGGTTCCTTCGAAGGCATCGACAACCCGGGCCCCTGGGAGTCGGCCACGCCCCCGTGGGCGCTCTACCACGGGAACGACGACGGTGAACCCGCCAGCTCGTCCACCCAACAGATCCTGTCCGAGGAGACCTCCGGCAACGCGGTACGGGTCTCCTACAGCATGGAGGACCAGGGTACGGCCACCGGCCTAGCCCAGTTCCTGCACGTCCCGGGCGCCGACACCGGTCATTGGATCGCCGGCGACGAGGTCAGCGTCGAGTACGACATCCGTGTGACCGGTGAGATCACCAGGGACGGTGTGCCCACCGATTTCCACGGTAGCTCCACGCTCCACTGGCTGGCAGACGGCCAGGACAACTCCCAGAACCAGGGTCCGATCGGTGGGATCCCCACCGACGGCGAGTGGCACCACGTCGAGCTGGACATGACCCAGGTCGAGCCGGGTGCTGTCCTCAACTTCTTCGCCCTGTCCCTCTGGACCCAAGGCTACGACAGCGGTTCCGACGACTTCGTCGTGGACTACGACAACGTCCAGATCCACGGCGCCGAGTACCAGGGCGAGGTCACCCCCGAGAACGACCTCACCGACGGGTACTCGATCTCTATCTCGCCCCTGGCGGCCTCGATCACCGATGGTGACGACGTCCTCCAGGGCCTGACGACCTTGGCCGATGGCTCCCAGGCCTACGTCTACGAGGTCTCAGGGATGGACTTCACCGACATCGACCCGACCTCGCTCTCGATCGTGGGCAGCGACGCGCTGTCGTTCCAGTACCTGGACGAGAGCTACATCACCGATGGACCGGTGAACCACAGCGATGAGAGCGTGGCCTACTCGG
>CAZBKU010000287.1:0-3528 GCA_964492585.1 uncultured Thermoplasmatales archaeon
GGCGCACTGGAGGGCTGGGCCGGCCTCCCGCTCGAGGGCCCAGTACCCGACGTACAGGGTTTCGCCGACGGTCACCATGTCCCGGTAGCCCCGGCTCTGGTAGCGGTCGTCTGACAGCACGCGGGTCCGCCAGGTCTCCTCGCCGGTGGCGAGGTCGAGGACGAGCAGGTCCTCGCCCTCCTCGTCGATCACCCGGCCCGGGAGGACCTTGAGCAACAGGGTATCCTCGGGGGCGCCCATGACCTTGGTAATCTGCCCGGTGGCCAGGTCGATGCGCCACAGGGCGCGCTGGTCGAGGCCGCCGGTATCCCCCTCGAAACCGAAGGAAGCGGCATCGAGCGTGAGTACGTAGGCATCGCCGTCGTGGATCACGACCTCGCTGTACGGGATTCCGTCGAGCTGTAGCTGGAAGGCCGTGTCGTTCGTCTGCGGCCCCTCGAACGGGATGGCACCGGTGCGACCTGGGTCATAGCCGGAGCGCAACCACTCGGCCCCGCTGGCCACCGGCACCACCAACATCAACCCCACAGCCACCAGCACGACCCACCGGTTCATCGACCCACCTGCCGGTGGACCATGGTCCGATGGTGGGGTCGGCTCCTCCCGGTCGTCGGCGTCTGTCTTGGCTTGCGCTGTACGCGTGCGCCCCCAGGCTCACGCATCTCCCTTGCCTCCGGCCCGCGTTGGGCATATCGACGTATAGCTCTTCCGGGGTCCCCGACCCTGGTGGGGCCTGACAGGAGCGCGTCCTCGATCCGTTCCGAACGATCCAAGCTCATGATCCTCGTCCTCGACCTTGCGCAGAGACGGTTAGCTGGTCGGTCTGACAGGTCACCGCAAACCCGGACAGGCGGAGCATCCGGTCGCCGCCGATCAGGTACCGATGCCGAGCTCGTCGCCGAACTCGACCGACCAGCCCCCGCAGCGGGCGGCTTCGCGCTGCAGCTCAAGATCTCCTGGGTCAACACGATGGCTCGTCCTCGCCGCCCGGCGTGGCGGTGGTCTGCAGCCCGCCGGAGTCGGCCAACAGCTCGTTCACGTCGACACCAGCACGCCGTAGCCGCGGGATGAGCGTCGATGGGTCCATCCTTCCAACCTCCGTGATCCGCTTGGTCCCCTCCAAACAGCTTGCCAGGGTAGCTGTTGGGTCTGCAGGTGGACCGCAAGACCCGCTGGTGCCGGTGCGGTGAGCAACGCGTCAGCGGATCCCCTGACCGCTCAGGACGCCTCGACGTGGACCGAGAACTCGCCGCCCCACTGCGAGACGTCGACCTCCACGGTCCACGTGCCGGGTGCCCCGTCGCCACTGTTGTAGCAGGAGTTGCAGACCGTCGACCCGGAGATGGTCCGCTCGATCACCGGCTGGCCGTCGGCATCCGTGACGGTCACGCTGGCCTCGCCGACGCCCGCGGCGTCGATCCGGGTCTCGGCGTGGCCCGTGGGCGCCTCGATCTCAGCCTCGTCGGTGCGATCGCCTCCGGGCACCATCTCGGCCTCGTAGTCGTAGGTATCGCCGGTCGGAGCGTCCGGTGCCTGGGTATCGTCGGTGTCGTCACCGGTCTCGCCATCCAGCCCTCCGATGCATCCGGTCAGCGCCACGGCCATCAGGAGGACCGCGACCGATAGGCCTCTGAGCCTCGCCATGGGCGACCAGACGGCCAGATCCCCCCTAAGCCCTCGCAACCGACAGGTTGCACCCAGGGGGTGGCCTAGCCTGGACGCAGCCTGTCGGGCAGGTCCTGGTCGGGCGCGATCTCTTGCTCCAACCCCTGGACGCCGGTCTCGTGGCGGATCGCGTTCTCGATGGCTCGCAGGCTGTCGGCATCCTCGGTGTCGATGGCGTCGGCCAGATCGTGGTTGCCGATCTTGTCCTCCACCACCACGGAACCACGATCGACCTCCACGAGCCTTGCCTCGACGGCCGCCTCGTACCCCGGCGTGGCGTCGACCCTCAAGATCGCCTTCATGGCCGTGCCGGCGAGCTCCCGCAGCGGACAAGAGCCTTCGTTCCTCAAGGGACACCCCGGCACGGCCGCCAAGGCCCCGAAGCATCCATCAACCCCGAGCCCTTGCCTGGTCCCGGTGTTCGAGGAACGGTCGCCCGAGGAGAAGGCCGAGTTCGACAGGCAACTGGCCGACCGGCTACGCGAGTGGCTGGACGAGGAGGGCCTGTCGTCCAAGAAGGAGCAGGACGACAACGCCACCTTCCACTACGTCGCCGAGTACCCGCAACGCGGTGGCGTCACCATGCATCTCATCCGGCCCAAGGACCGCCAGGGCCTGGTGCTTCTGCTCGGCATCCACCTCTCCGAGGGCCATGCTCAAGCGTACAAGAAGCTGGGGCCCGAGGAGCAACGCCAGCTGACCCACCGGTTGCGCAAGACCGCCTTCGAGGGCGGCGAGGTCGGCTACTCCATGAAGGTCGACGAGGGCATCCCGGCCCGGTGGCAGTTCGACCACCTGATCTACGACGACGCCATCAGCCGGCACACGGTCCTCACCGGCATGCGCAAGGTGTTCAGCAAGCACCTGGAGGTCGTCGAGGTTCTCAACCTGGAGCTCGGCGGTGCCGGTGCCGGCGGTGGCGGCGGGTCGACGGCCTCGACCGGCGAGGACGTGAAGGGGTACCTGTAGGTTCCCTCCCGACCCTAGGAGCCTGCCACACCGGCCGTCGGCTCAGCGCCGCCGCTTCGACCACAGCACGGCCAGGCAGGCCACCGACCAGACCGTACCCAGGGTGGAGACGCCAGGTGCTCCCCGTTGGCTGGCGTCACCTTGCGACCGCGGCGGCCGGGAGGTGTTGGCCGCCGGCGCGTCGTCGTCGGAGCTTGTCTCGTTGCCATCGAGTTCCTCCGGCCGCTCAGGCGGGTAGTCCTCGAGGGTCGCGTTCTCGGGGACCGGGAAGATCTCGGCAGGCTGGAGGGTGACGTCGACGTTATCTCGAAGCCAGGGACCTTCGAGGATCACCGTCAGGGTCACGTTCCCTGGTTCGGGGAGGGTGATCCGCGCCCCGGTCCGACCGGGGAGGACCGTTTCGTAGCGCTGCGTCGCGGCCCCCTCCTGCGGGACAGCATCGGGGAGGTCGGTATCTGCGCTGTAGGAGTAGAAGACCTGGACCTTCTCCTCGATCGTCACGTTCTCTGCCCGGCTCCCGTTGCCCCCGACCAACCACTGGTCCCAGAGGATGTGGAAGGTATGGTTGGCCCAAGCCTGCTCAGGGGTATCTGTGATGTTGATCCGCGGGCTGTAGCCCGTGCCGTTGTGGCAGTAGTTCGGGTGGCATTCACAGTAGGTGCACCCGCCCTGTCCAGCAGCGGCGGGGACCACATCCGTTGCGGGCCCCGGTAGAGCAGCCAATACGAGCCCCAGGATCAGGACGATCGACACCGTCCGGGCCATGATGGAGGATGCCTGGGCCGGGGCTTTGGTCCTTGGGAGGGTGTTCGGCCCTCCCCGAACCGATCCTTCAGTCTTGCCAGCTCCCCATGTACTCGGGATCGTCGACGCCCTTGGCGTGCTTGGTCAGGG
>CAZBKU010000288.1:0-3521 GCA_964492585.1 uncultured Thermoplasmatales archaeon
TGGCCGAGCGGTTGACCGAGGCCCACCCTGGCCTGGCGTGGTTGCGGTTCGTCACCAGCGGCACCGAGGCGGTCATGAGCGCCCTTCGGTTGGCCCGCGGGGCCACCGGTCGTGACCTGATCGTCACGTTCGAGGGGTGCTACCACGGCCACTGGGACCCGTTGCTCGTCAAGGCCGGCAGCGGGGCAGGCGTGTTCGCGTCGGGCAAGAGCGCAGGCGTGCCCGTCACCATCACCGCGCACACCGCCGTGCTCCCGCTAGACGACGCCGAGGCCTTAGACGCGTTCTTCGACGATCACGGCCACGAGGTGGCTGCAGCCATCATCGAACCCGTGCCCGCCAACAGCGGGCTTCTCCCCCAGCGTCCCCGGTTCCTCGAGCGCCTCCAGGCCCGGTGCCGAGAAGCCGGGGCCTTGTTCGTGGCCGACGAGATCGTCACCGGCACCCGGCTGGGTCCGGGGGGCGCCAGCCAACGGTTCGGCCTCGACCCCGACCTGGTGACGATCGGGAAGACCATCGGCGGCGGCCTGCCGATCGGCGCCTACGGGGGCAGGGCCGAGCTGCGCGACCTGGTGGCCCCCGAGGGGCCCGTCTACCAGGCCGGCACGGCCTCCGGCAACGCGATCGCCATGGCCGCCGGCAACGCGGTCCTCGATGTGCTCGACCAGAACCCCCACCGGCTCGACCGGCTGCATCACCGGGTCCACCGGTTCGCCCAGGCGGCCACCAAGGTCCTCGAGCCCGCCGGTGCCCGGATCCACGCCACCGGACCCATCGCCTGGCTCACCTTCCACCCCAACCCACGGCCACGCAAGGCCGGCACCCTCACCGACACCCACCGTGAGGCCTTCGCGCGTCTGCACCGCGCAGCTCGCGAGCAAGGGGTCCTGCTGCCACCCAGCCCGGTGGAGTGCCTGTTCCCCACGTTGGCGCACGCCGACGACGTGCTCGACACGGTCGTCGAGCGGTTCGCCCGCGTCGCCGACGACCTGGAGGTGTCCTCATGACCGTCACCCCCCGCCAGCGGTTGACCCGCGCGTTGGATCGCCTGCCCGTCGACCGGCCCCCGGTCTGGTTCATGCGCCAGGCCGGGCGCTACCTGCCCGAGTACCGCAAGCTCCGGGCCGAGCACGGCTTCCTTGAGGTCTGCCACACGCCCGACCTGGCCAAGCGGGTCACCCTGCAACCGGTCGAGCGGTTCGACCTCGACGCCGCCATCATCTTCAGCGACATCCTGATCCCCCTGGAAGCCATGGGCCACCCGGTCACCTATCAGGAGGGCGTTGGTCCGGTCGTCGAGGATCCCATCCGGGACCCCGACCAAGTCGACGAGCTCGTCCGGCCCTCCCCGACCGAGGCCTACCCTGCCCTGCCCGAGGCCGTCCGGGCGGTGCGCGAGGCCCTGCCGGACCGTGGCGTGCTCGGGTTCGCCGGGGCCCCCTTCACCCTGGCGACCTACCTGATCGAGGGCGGCTCGCCCAAGCGCTACGAGCACCTCTCCCGCTTCCGGCTCGACCATCCCGACGCGTTCGACCGCCTGCTGGCCCTGCTGGCCAACGTCGCCGGCGACCAACTGGCCGCCCAGGCGAACGCGGGCGCTGACGCCGTGCAGCTGTTCGACACGCACGCCGAGACGCTCGCGCTGGCCGACTACCGCACGTTGGCCCTCGAGCCGACCCAGGCGGCCCTCGACCACGTCGCTCCCGACCAGGCGGCACGGATCCACTTCGCCAAGGGGACCGCCCACCTCCTGCCGGCGCTGGCCGAGCTGGAGGTCGAGGCCCTCAGCGTCGACTGGCGGACGCCGTTGACCACCGTGGCCCACCACGTCCCCAACGTCGCCCTCCAGGGCAACCTTGACCCCTGCCTCCTCTACGGACCCCCCGAGACGGTGACCCGGCGAACAGACGTGGTCCTGCGCGAGGCCTGCGGGCTACCCGGGCACGTCTTCAACCTGGGCCACGGCATCCACCCCAAGGCCCGGCTGGACAGCGTCGAGGCCATGGTCCGCACGGTCAAGCGCTTCCAGGTACCCGACAAGCCCGTCCCTGATGCGAGGTGAGGGATCGCGATGGGCCTGTTCGAGACGTTCATCGACGAGACCCGGCGCCTCCAGCAGGAGATCGCTGAGGCCATCGAGGCCTACGAGCCCAGCGCGACCGTCGAGCCCCACCGGTGGGATCGGGAGGCCGGCGGAGGCGGCACCAGCCTGCAGCTCAGGGGCGAGGTCATGGAGAAGGCAGCCATCGGCCACAGCCACGTCCACGGGGATGACAACCCCCTGACCGGCCGCGCGTTCCACGGGGGTGGTGTGAGCCTGATCCTCCACCCGCGCAACCCGCACGCGCCCAGCGTGCACATGAACCTGCGACGGTTCGAGGAAGCCCAGGAGGCGTGGTTCGGGGGTGTGGTCGACCTGAACCCGATGGGCTTCGAGCACCCCGAGGACACCGAACACTTCCACACGGTCCTCGAGGACGTCTGCACCGATCACGACCGGCCATACCGGGCCTGGGCCGAGCGGTGCCTTGACTACTACCGCCTTCCCCACCGGGACCGCAACCGGGGTGTGGGGGGCGTGTTCTTCGATCGGCTGGACAGCGGGGATCCAGGGGAAGACCTGCGTTTCATGCTCGCGCTCGGTGATGCGTTCCTGGAGGCCTACCTGCCGATCCTCGATCGACGCAAGGACATCCCCTACAGCGAGGAAGACCGGCGCACCCAGCTCGTTTACCGGGGCTACTACACCGAGTTCAACCTCGTCTACGACGAGGGGACGAGGTTCGGGTTCGAGGCCGGGGCCGATCCCACGGCGTTCCTGGCGAGTTTGCCGCCGTTGGCTGGATGGTGAGCGCCTTTAGATCATCGATCGACCCGGCCACGGCCGCCACTGGCTAGCCAGCATGGTCCGACGGCAGGAGGGATCGCAGCTCGAAGCGAAGGCACGGGCTCGGAGGTGACCGGGACAAGAGCGATGAGCCGCGGACGTGGCGGTCGCGGGGGCGGGGTTCATCGACGCGGCCGTGTACGCTGAACCATCGGCTATTTCAGGGACCCGCCCGCCGGGGGTTGCGTGGCACTCCTCACCACGGTCAAGCGGGTCCGAGATCGGATGGGGTTCACCACTTCGGACCTGACCGACGAGATCCTCGAGGACTTCATCGGGGACCAGCAGGCGTTCGTCGAGGACACCCTAGACAAGACCTTCACCGGGGGCGATGACGGGTACGAGCTTGCCCGGTCGGTGGTCACCGACCTGGCCGCCATGATGGCCCTGGTCCGCCTGACCGGCGGGACGACCTCGGGGTTGGACTACAAGATCGGCAAGCTTGATGTCGACAAGCAGGGCCAGTTGGAGAACCGGTTGCGAGTGATCTTCGAGCTCAAGGTCCGCGCCCGTGAGGGCATGGCCGTTCTGGAACGCATGGGTCGCCGGCACCGGGTCTACAGGATCAACTGAACTCGACACCGCCGGGGCGTGGGGTGAAGGGGGCCTTCCGGAAGGCTCATACCCGATGTGT
>CAZBKU010000289.1:0-3510 GCA_964492585.1 uncultured Thermoplasmatales archaeon
TCTGCCCCGGCGAGGGCACCGTGAAGGGCCTCAAGGACCCCGCCACGCTGGAGACGCTCCGCCGCGTCCTCCGCGCCATCCGCTACCCCGACGTGCAGCCCCTCTCGAAGCTCCAAGGCGTGCCCGGGCTCACCATGACCCGGGACCCGAGGGATTCCAGGGAGATCAACCCCATCCAGAGCGGCGCGGTCATCGTCGCCGGGGCCGGCATGCTGACCGGCGGCCGGATGCTCCACCACCTCAAGCACAACCTCTGGCGGGAGGCGTGCAGCCTGGTGTTCGTCAGCTTCGCCGCGCCCGGGACGCTAGCCCGACGGATCATCGACGGGGCCAAGCACGTCCGGGTCATGGGCGAGGAGATCCAGGTCGGCGCCCAGGTCCACACCATCAACGGGTTCTCGGCCCACGCCGGCCGCGACGAGCTCCTGGCCTGGCACCGCCAGCTCGGCGACGTCGAGCACACGGTCCTGGTCCACGGGGAACCCGGCGTCATGGCCAAGTTCTCCAAGAGCCTGGCGGCCGAGGACCACGCGGGCGAGCAGCTGCACATGCCCGAGCTGGGGGACAGCGTCGAGCTCTAGCCAGGGGTCAGGGCAGGTACCGGGACCGGCCGACCTTGGATTGGGCCAAGAGGACCCCCTCCAGCAGCGTCATCTCGACGATGTTCAGGGTCAGCACGTCGTCCAAGGTGATCAGGCCGACCAACTGGCCGTCGCCGTCGACCACGGGCAGCCGGCGGATGGCGTGCTCGGCCATGATGTCCACAGCCTCGACCAACCCGATGTCCTCGGGGGCGGTGTGGACGGGCGCGGACATGACGGTCTCCACGGTCACCTTGTGGGGGTCCCGGCCGTTGGCGGTCACTTGGATGGCCAGGTCCCGGTCGGTCACCATGCCGACGGGGGTCTTGCCCTCGACGACGACCAGGGACCCCACGTTGTGCTTCTCCAGTGTCAGCGCGGCTTCCTGGGCGGTCTTGCCCGGTTCGATCGTGATCACGTCCGTGCGGATGATCTCAGAGAGTGGCATCTGGTTCAGTCCTCCTCGGGAAGGCGAGCGACGAGCACGCTGCAGGATGCATGGCGGACCAACTTGATGGCGTTGCTGCCGAACCAGTGGCGGCGGTCGCTCTGGCCGACGACCAGCAGCGGGGGGTGGCCGGCCTCGACGAGCTGCCCGATCCCCTTGTGCGGCGGCCAGGGGACGTGCAGCCGCCGGGCACCCCCGTCCTCGTGCTGGTCGACGACCTCGACCCGGTCGGCCCGCCGGCTTGCGGTGGCAAGCACCAGGTCCCGGTCCAGGTGGAGAGACAGGCTGACCGCCCACGCGGCGGCGTGACCGGAACCTTGGTCGTCGCCGACGGCGGCGACAACCGGCCCCGGCCCGGGCCGCCCGCGGGCCACCAGCACCGGGACCGGTGCGTGGTGGACCAGGGCCTCGCTGACGCTGCCAACGTAGGCCCGAGCGACCCGGCCCTTCCCTCTCGAGCCCACGGCCAGGAGGCCTGCCTGACGGTCTGCGGCGGCGTCCATCAGGGCGGTGGTCGGTCCGGCGTCCATCGTCAACCGCTCGACCTTGCACCCCTCCAGGACCTCCTCAAGCGTGGGCTCGACCTCCCGGATCGCATCCTCCAGGGCCTCGGCCGGGGACCACATCGGCGGACCGAGCTCCCCGGGAAGCGGGGGTGTCGGCTGGTCCAGGCCGGTGACGAGCACGACCTCGTCGCTGAGCCGGGCAGCCCAGGCAGCCGCATCGAGGCCGGGGGAGCTCCCGTCCAGACCGACGACGGTCCTCGTGGGCAGCCCGGGCGTGCCCGGCCAGGGGACCCCCCTGTCGGTGAGGTGATCCTGGGTCCAGGCCGCCAGGGCCTCTGCGCCGTCCATGGCGGGGATGAGGGCGTCAAGACCCATCAACCACGTGGCCGGTCCCACAGGCGGGACCGGGTGGAGGGTTCAAGAGCCTCCAAGGCGCATCGCTAGTAGGCCCCCAGCCAGGGCGTCGCGAGGACAACGGATGACGACCCGGTCGGGGACCCAGACACGGATCGTGATGATGATGGATTTCTCAGGCAAGATTGCGTTGGTCACTGGTGCAAGCTCCGGGATCGGGGAAGCCACGGCTCAGCGCCTCGGTGAGGCAGGGGCCACGGTCGTCTGCGCGGACATCCAGGATGAGCTGGGTAAGCAGGTCGTCCAGGATATCTTGGAGGCCGGTGCCCAGGCCAGCTACGTCCACTGCGATGTCAGCCAGGCCGAAGACCTCCAGGCCGCTGTGGATCACGCCGTGGACACTTACGGTGCCCTCCACATCGCCGTGAACAACGCCGGGGTCGAGGGCGGGCAGGGGCCTACGGCCGAGCAGACACGGGACGATTGGGACCGCGTCATCGGTATCAACCTCACAGGTGTCTTCGAAGGCATGAGAGCCGAGATCCCGGCGCTCCTGGAGGCCGGGGGCGGGGCCATCGTCAACGTCTCCAGCATCGCCGGCCTGCGCGGTTTCGAGGGGCTTGGCCCCTACGTGGCCAGCAAGCACGGTGTCAACGGGTTGACCAAGGCTGCGGCCCTTGAGTACGCCAAGCAAGGCATCCGGATCAACGCCGTGTGTCCTGGGGTCATCGACACGCCCATGGTCGGGCGAGCCACCGGTGGCGACCCCGACGCCGAGGCCGGGTACGCCCAAGCCGAACCGGTCGGACGCCTCGGCACACCCCAGGAGGTCGCCGAGGCGATCGTCTGGCTCTGCTCGGATGCTGCTGGGTTCGTCACCGGGACCACCTTCCCCATCGACGGCGGCTGGACGGCCCGGTAAGACCCCTCAGCCTTGCCTGTGGTCAGGGTACAGCTCTGCCTCGGTGACCGGTGTCTAGTCCGGTGCCTGGTCTGGATCCCGCTTGGCCCGTCGCCAGGCCGTGAACAGGCTACCACGGGCAGGCTTGGCAGGGGCGAAAGCCCGCAGGCCGGTGGGGCTGTCAAGCTCGTCGTAGATCGCCTCGAAGGTCCCGTCGTGCATGTAGGCCTCGTGCCAGAACCCGGTGCCCGACGGGTCGGAGAGGTACTCGCGCCACCAGTCGGCGTGCGGCGGTCGGCGGGCCCAGGTCTCCAGGGCCTCCAGGTCGTCCCAGTACTGCCGGACCCCGACGTGGGGTGGCAGCAGGCCGTAGATGAGGTGGTCGCTGTGTAGAAGCCCATCGGGATCGTCGGCCATGGCCTGCACATCCGGCGCCCGAACCTGAGCATGGTCAAGAGGCCCTTGGGCCGCTTGACGTTCATCCCGATGTAGACCACCACGAGGTCCGGATGGTCGGAGAGGTCGACGGTGTCACGGCGGATCCCTGCGGGTCTGGCCCGGAAGAGGACCCCTTTCTCGGTCAAACGGCCACCGGGTCGACCAACGCGGCCCACAGCAAAAGGTTGGTCCTCGGCATAGAGCCCTAAGTAGCCGGACAGCCTTATGTGGGTACGATGACCGGTCGCACCCTGGCCGCCGGCGTGGCGCCCTTCGAGCGCC
>CAZBKU010000290.1:0-3500 GCA_964492585.1 uncultured Thermoplasmatales archaeon
AGCGAAGCCGGTCCAGGGCGTCTCGGCCTCGGGGTTCGGGGTAGGGTAGCATGCCGCGGACCGTCCGCTTGATGATGCGGTCGGGCATCCGCGGGAAGAACGGGCCCTTGCGCCCGGTACCATGCTCTCGCTTCTCCTTGTACCGGTTGAGCACCTGCTCGCGCTTCCCGGTCACGATCGCTTTCTCGCTGTTGAGGATACGGACCTCCTCGCCAGCGAGCACGATCTGGGCGACCTCGCTAGCAAGACGGCCAAGGATGCAACCATCTGCGTCGATGACACGGGTCATCTTAGGCCACCACCTTCACGTCGCTTCCGTCGGCGTACTCCTCGCAGGCCTTGTCAAGCCGCAGGCAGGAACCGCCGGCGTCCTCGATCTTGTCGCGGGCGCCGTCGGAGAAGGACCAGGCGGCCACGGTGAGGCCCCGGTCCAGGTACCCGCTTGCCAGGACCTTGCCGGCCACGATGTGCAGGCGGTCCTCTTCGCCGACGCGCTGGAGGTCGCCGGTGTTGACGACGTCCCAGACACGCGACGGGCGTTCGAGCTTCTCAGCGATGCTGAGCCAGACGGGGGCGTCGTTCTCACGACTCACCCGCCGGAGCTTGAGGATGGTGTCCACGAGATGTGGGTTGGTCTTCTTCTGGAGCATGGTGCTCACCCCCGGCTCGCGCACACCGGCCGCTTCGGGGGCCGCCGGGTGCACTTCCGCCAGGAACGGGCCGTCGAACCTGCTCCCCCTTTTTAACCCTTTGGCTCAGGGGTTACCCCTTGGGGTGCTTGATCGTGATGTCCTCGTCCACGAGGACCTCCATCAGGTCTTGGGCGGCCACCGTCCGGACACCGGTCTCCTCTTCGACGTAGCGGGCTTCCTTGCCGGGTCCTTCCCGGATCAACTTGAGGCCGAGGTGGGTGAGCACGAGGAGGTCAGGTTCGACCTGGCGGGCGATGTCGGCGGCATCGTCGGTGGTCATGTGGTGCGGGATGTGCGCGCTCCGGGGCCGGGTCACGCCCAAGGCCAACACCCTGGAGCCTTCCAAGGGACGGATGAGGTCCTCGCGGGCGATGCTGTCCGTGTAGTAGGTGATCGTCCCGGCCGAAGTCTCCATCTTGAACCCGATCGTGGTGGGATCGCGGTGCTCGGTCGGCAGGAACTCGACCCGGGTGCCCGACACGCGGTAGCTGCCCCCGGGTCGCGCGGTGGCGCACTCGGTCACCAGGTCCCGATGGTAGGGGGTGATGATCGGCGGGCTGCCGTCGTGGCCGTCCATCACGCTGACTGAACCCACCAGGAACCCCCGCTTCTCGGTGCCGCCACGGGTCATCCCCTCGACCACCAGGTTGGCGTCGTTGCAGTGGTCCAGGTGCGAGTGGGTGACCATCACGCCGGTGGTATCCCGGGGGTCCAGGCCTGCGGCATGCAGTTGCAGCAGGGCGCCCGGGCCTGGATCGATATGGAGCCTGGCGGCTGCGTCCTCCAGGTAGACGCCGCCGGTCGCTCGGGCCTGGAAGAGGGTCGAGAAGCGACCCCCTCCGGTGCCCAGGAACGTCAGTTTGACCATCTTACGATGGCCAACCGGGTCCACCTACTTGAACCACCCTGGCTCCTGCCCCTGGTGGCAGGCATGGGGACAACCGGTGCCACGTTGCTCTCCGGGGGAAAGGACATTCAAGGAGAGGGCGGTGCTGGGGCCGGGCCCACCGCCTCGGGGGGCCAGAGCGTGAGCACCCTGGCGACCACGACGACCACCGCGGCCACCACCGACCGACGCCCGACCATCAAGGCCCTCCACTGGAAGTTGCTGTTCGGCAACCACCGAAGCCAGCTGGGCCAGGGCGGTCGGGACCGGCTGGCCGAGGCCACCGGTGCCCCCCACGATGTCAAGGATCTACCGCTCTCCGAGGACGTCCCCTTGGAGACGTTCAACCGAGCCCTTGGCTACCTCGACGAGACCTTGGGGGAGGGGGACGGGAGCCACATCCACCAGATCGCGGTGGAGAGCGTCCATCGGTGGGCCACGATGTACCGGACCCTCGTCGACGAGCTCGAGGGACGCCCGGCCCGGATGCTGCAGGTCTTCTGCGACGAGGTGCATCCGTGG
This sequence comes from uncultured Thermoplasmatales archaeon, assembly GCA_964492585.1. Lineage (GTDB taxonomy): Archaea > Thermoplasmatota > SW-10-69-26 > SW-10-69-26 > SW-10-69-26 > CAYXGD01. The sequence continues at coordinate 2,101 of CAZBKU010000290.1, forward strand.
TTCGTCGACCGTCAAGCTGCCGCAGACCTGGTCGAGCTCGGGGGTACCTGGGCCACCGTTCGGATCGCCGGGCCCCTCGAGGCAGGCTTCCGGGCCGGCCTGCTCGAAGGGTTCGTGGAGCTCACCGGGACCCTGGCCACCGTCGAGCGCCTCGACGGGGAGCTCTTCCGGGTGACCTGGGAACCCGTCGGCACCCACGACCGATCCTTGACCCGGCTGCTGCCCCAGGCCACCCGGGCCCGGTTCCTCGGCCACACCGTGCTCCCGATCCTTCTTGGCACCGTCGTGGCCTATTGGCAAGGCGCCTTCGATCTGCTCCGTTTCGCTGTGGCCGCCGTGGCCGCCGTCACCCTCCACCTCTCGGCCAACGCCTTCAACGACGTGGCCGACCACCTGAAGGGGATCGACCCAGCCAACCTGACCCCGACCCCGTTCTCCGGCGGTTCGCGCACCATCCAGCTCGGGTTGCTCGGCTGGCGGGACATGGTGGTCCTGGCCGGGACCCTGGGCTTGATCGGCATCGGCCTTGGCCTCTGGTTGGTCACCCTGGCGGGTTGGCCGGTCCTGGCCCTGGGCCTGGCTGGCGTCGGCTTGGGTTACGCGTACTCCGGACGACCGTTCGAGCTGGCCAACCGGGGCCTCGGGGAGCTGACCGCCGCGCTCGTGTTCGGCCCGCTGATCACCGCCGGGGCCTTCGCCGTCCAGACCGGCGCGGTCACCACCGAGGTGCTCGCCGTCGGGCTGCCGGTAGGGGTGCTCATGGCTGCCCAGCTCTACCTCAACGAGATGCCCGATGCTCCGTGGGATGCCCGCGTGGGCAAGCGGACCCTGGTCGTCCGCCTGGGAGATAAGGCTCCCTGGGGCTTGGGGGTCCTCTTGGCCGGCGGGTACCTGTCGCTGATCGGCCTCGTCGCGGCGGGGTGGCTACCGCTTCCGGCGTTGCTCGGCCTGGCCACCGTCCCGATGGCCGTCTGGACCCAGGCCCGCGTCCATGTCCAGTGGCAGGACCCCGAGGACCTGGTCACCGTCCAGAAGGTCACCCTGCTCTTGCACGCGGTGACCGGAGCCCTCATCACAGGTGGCGTGTTGCTGGAGGTGCTGGCATGATGCACGTCGAGCTGCCGTGCGAACGTGAGGTCGGCCTGGTGAAGGACCGGATCCTCGAGATCCGCCCCGAGGTCCCAGGCATCCCCGACGAATGGGTGCGCGAGTTCCTCACCGACGGCAAGTACGTGCGGTCCAGGATGCTGTTCCTCTCCTACTACGCAGCCGGCGGGGACCTGATCACAGACCGGGTCGTCGACGCTGCGGCCGCCATCGAGCTGATCCACGCCGCCAGCCTGATCCACGACGACATCCTCGATGACGCCGAGACCCGGCGTGGCCTCTTGTCCGCTCCC
>CAZBKU010000291.1:0-3472 GCA_964492585.1 uncultured Thermoplasmatales archaeon
TTCGCGGCCGCGGCCACCTGCTTCCGCCGGGCCACCCGGGCACGCCCCGAGAAGGGCATCGCCTGGTATCACTTGGCCCTGGCCACACTGGAGACCCGGGACGACGAGGCGACCCTGGAGGTCATCGACGAGATCCGGGAAGAGGGGGCCCCGGTGGACCCCCTGGACCTCCTCGAGGTCGAGGTCGAGGCTGCCCGCCGCGCTGGACAGATGGCCCGGTGTCGCACAGCTCTCGAGACCCTGGCGGGACAAGCCCCCGAGATGGCACGGGGATTGGTCACCGACCTGGGGATGGACCGAGACGAGCTTGGCCCTGACCTGGCCGGGCAGCTCAAGGGCGACGACGAACCGGGGGGGCTCCCGGGCTATGTCTGAACCGGACTGGGGTACCCCCGGGGAGTTCCCAAGATTCGTCAATGACGAGCTCCTCGAACATCCTCTACGGCGTGGTATCGTCGACGCCTTGACCGACACGCCCGGCATGAACAAGCTCCAGCTCTGCCGGGAGCTTGACACGTACCCGAACCTGGTGGACTTCCACCTGGAACAGCTTGAGGGCGCCCGGCTGGTGGTCACCCGGCCGGGTGCCCAAGGTAACGAGATCCTCTGTTTCCTCTGGGAGGACGCAGAACTGTGGGAGAACCCGCGTACCCGGGTCCTCTTCGGCCGGCGGCCGATCCGCGACGTGGGCCTCTACCTGGCCGAGAACCCTGGCAGCAAGACCCGGCAGGTCGCTGAGGCCCTGGAGCTCTCTCCCGTGACCGTACGCCACCATCTCCGGACCTTGCGCGACCACGAGCTCGTGGATCGCTACCGGGCCGGGCGCCGGTTCCTGTACGCGGCCGGCAAGGACCTGGAGACGTGGGCCTCGGAACTGGGGTCCGTGTTCGAGCGACCATGGGACCGCTGAGCGGGACCGGGGGCCTGGACCCGTCGAGCCGTCGACAGGCCTGTCGTCACCGGCCCAGGTGCTCGCGAAGGACGCGCTTGGTCTCCTCGTCGAAGTCAGCGCCCAGCATCCACTCGGCGTAGCTCTGGTTCTCGGCCACGGGCTGGCCGGTGTGTTTGCCGAACCCGAACCGGACGATCCCTGCAGCGTCGCGGTAGACCTTGCGCTCGGGGTCCAGCCAGTCCTTGTGCTCGACCAGGACGTCCTCGAGGCGTGTGCCCATCTGGGGGTGGGTCTCCCACTGACGACGGAAGACCTCCACCATGGCCTCGGTATCGTGGATGGCCCGGTGGGCACCATCCAGATCACGGGCCAGGTAGTGCTCGACGGCGTGGCCCAGCGTGTTGCGCGTGGTCGGCTCGAAGCGCTGGAAGTGCTCCATAGGGTCGATGAACGGGTGCTTGTCCGTGATGCCGTGCCCGCCGGCCCGGACGAGCTCGGCGTGGAGGAAACCCTTGTCGAACCCGTGGTTGTAGGCCATCAGGATGGCGTCGTCGACCAGGGTCTGGACCAGGGGCGCCACGTGGTCGAAGCGGGGATGCCCGGCCACATCCTGGTCGGTGATCCCGTGCACGTCGGTGGCCGATGTGGGGATCGGGCGCCCGGGATGGATCAGGTCGTGCCAGCGGTCCAGCTCCTCCAACCCGGCGTCGAGCAGGATGAAGGCGAACTCCACGATGCGGTCGGTCTCCGGCTCCAGACCCGTGGTCTCCAGGTCGAAGGCCACGATGCGGTCCGGGAGCCGGTCGCGGGGACCTGCCATCTCAGCCAGTGAACACGCTCTCCCTCTTAGCCGCTACGTTCGGCCGGCGCGGCCTGGGCGGTCAGCGGGCCCCGAAGGACCCGGTGCCAGACATCTCCTTGACGGCTTCCATGGCGGCCCGAGCCCCGCCGGCTAGCCCCTGGGTCAGGCCCAGGCAGATCGACCACATCGACAGGATGCCGGCCTCTCGCTGGGTCGTCGGGCAGGGGTCCAGCGCCTGGCCGTCGCTGGACAAGCCCAGCTCGCCGGCCACCTCCTCCAGGATCTGGTTGGGCGGGGTGGTCTGGCTGGCCCGCCGGATGGCCGGGACCAGGGCATCCATGTAGGCGATCTGGCCCTCGACGTAGTCGGTGGCTTCGGTCTGGCGAAGCTGGCGTTGCCAGGCCTGCACCTCGCCGAGGAGCAGGTCGAGGACGTCCAGGTCACGCGACGGCGTGCTCATGGGCCGGGATGAGAGGCGTCCCGGAAGGGCTTTGCCCGTCCAGGTTCACCCGACGTCTGGGTGGAGAGACAGGAGCTCGCGCATGACGCGCTGGAGGGTCGCGGGATCCAGGCTGGCGACCGTCTTCCTGACCAAGCGTTGCTCCAGGCTGACGATCTTGTCCACCTTGACCCGGCTGGTGGCCGCAAGCGTCCCGTCGCTCAGATCGCCGTCGTCCACCAGGATGCTGTGGGCCGCGTTGGTCAGGTTCGAGGTCATGCCGAGCAGGACCACGTCCCGGGACCCCTCGTTGTAGGACCCCCGGCTGATCACCAAGGCTGGCCGTGTCTTGGAGGCGGTGAGATCGGTGAAAGGGAAGGGGACGAGGACGACATCCCCGGCCTCAAAGGTCATCCCACACCTCGTCGGCCTCGTTGTCCCATAGGTCCTGGAAGGCCGGCTCGGCCAGGGCGTGGAAGCCTGCCAGCTCGTCCTCGACCAGGCGAGCGACCGTCTGTTCTGGGACCAGGAGGATCTGCTCGCCCTTCTGGATCAGGACGAGCCGGCTCCCCTTCTCGATCTCGAGGTTCCGGAGCAGGTCGGCAGGGAGCGAGATCTGCCCCTTGGAGGAGACCGTCACGGTCTTCACGTACACACTCTCAGGTTGTTTCCCTTACTACTTATCGATATCGGTAAGGAATCTCTTACATCATGGGTGGGGTTCTCCCGTGGCGCGCTCGCCAAGAGAGGTGGATGAGCCATCCCTTCGCCACGGAGCGCCCTCCTTGATGGAGGCTCTCCGGTCCCGCGGCCGGTCGGGTCGTCGGACCGGGAGGGTGAGCGTCAAAGCCCGTCGAGGAACCCCTGCAGGGTCTCGGGGTCCCGGGCGATGGTGGCCTTACCGCCTGCCACCAGGATCGGACGTTGGAGGACCCGGGGGTGGCTGGCCACGAAGCCGGCGACCGTGTCGGCGTCGTCGAGGTCCTCGTCGGCCAGCTTCTTGGCCTCGGGCTCCTTGGTCCGGATGAAGGGGCGGGGGTCGCCACCGGCCATCTCGATGAGCTCGAGGACCTCGTCCTTGGTCGGAGCCTGGTCCTGGTAGTACCGGACCTCGGGCTCGATGCCGGCCTCCTCCAGGGCGTCCATGGCCGCGCGGCTCTTCGAGCATCGGTCGTAGTGGTAGATGGTGATCTCGGGCACGCCTGACCGATGGTCCAAGAGGTATAAAGAGAGGGGACCGCCCGGAGCGGTCCCGAGCACGGGACGTGTCAGCCCTCTGCGAACATGGTGTCCAGCAGCGTGGCCTCCTCGCCGCCGTAGGGATCCTCGACGCGGAAGA
>CAZBKU010000292.1:0-3430 GCA_964492585.1 uncultured Thermoplasmatales archaeon
CCATCAGCGTGGCCAGGCCGGTATGAGGCAAACGCGAGGGCGTGTTGGGTCGACAGGCGAGGCTCCCGGGAGATCGACCCCGACCGGTCGACCTCGGTGCGGATCGGGGCCGATCCCGCCCGGGTCGACGATGCGGGGGCCCGGTACATCCGGCGACCCGGGACGTCCACCTAAGGCCTCCCGCGACCTGGCTGGTCGATACGAGCGGCCACGCCAGGACGGGACGACGATGCTTAAGCCAAAAACCAAAAATATCAAAAGAAACAAAACAAGGGCGATGACGATCAAGACCGTGAAGATGAGCTCGGGCCATCAGGTCTACCTCCCCGACGAGGTGCTCGAGGCCTCCCAGACCGAGGAGGGCCAGTCGTTCCTGATCCGCGTCAGGGGGCGCATCATCGAGCTCGTCCCGGTCGACCTGGCAGAGAAGGCCCTGGAGGAAGGCCTGGCCAACCTCCAGGAGGCAAGCCTGGACCACCTCACCGACGCGTGGGACAACCCGGACGACGAGGCCTGGGACGAGGCGTGAGATGGACGCGGATGCCGGGGAGCTTGTGGTCCTCCCCTTCCCCTACACGGACCTCTCCTCCTCCAAGCAGCGACCCGCTCTGGTCCTCTCCCCCGCCTGGTACAACCAAGAGAACGAGGATGCCCTCTTCGCCTACGTGACAAGCGTCCCCCAGAGCCCGGAGGACCCTTTGGCCCTCCACGTGACCGGCCAGCAGCTTGAAAGCGGCACCCTCGTCAAGCCCAGCTGGGTGCGCACCGACAAGCTGTTCACGATCGACCAGCAGCTCGTCCGGAAGGCCGTGGCCCGGTTGGATGCCACGACCCTCGGCCAGGTCCGCCGGCGGGCGACCGCGTTGATCAGCGGGACCAGGCCGAACGCTTGACGGACGAGTTCGTCGCCTGCGCACCGGGCCAGGTCCAGGGACCCAGGTTGACCTCGATGGCCAGGCCCGGGAACGGGCCGGCCCCACACCAAGGGTTAAGTACGTTCCATCACGATACATCACGTCCACCATGGGGAACGTCCAAGTCCGGCTGCCTGACGACATGGAACAGGCCCTCGAGGCCCTGGCCAGCGAGCTCCACACGAGCCGATCAGAGGTCATGCGCAACGCCCTTGCAGAGGGCCTTGTCTCCATGCGGCTCGACCGGGCCCTGTCCCGGTACAGCCGGGGCGACCTGAGCCTCGAAGCCGCGGCCCGTAGCGCGGGGGTCAGCCTCTCCCGCCTGGCCAGCGCGGCCGCCGACCGAAAGATCCCCTACGCGCGGTACGGTCTCGAGGAGGCCGAGGCCGACCGGCGGGCGGCTGCTGAGGTGCTCGACGAGACGGACACCGAGGACAGCGACGGGGGCTGAGGCGTGGGACGCGTGCTCGTCGACGCCTCCGGCCTCATCGCTTTGGCCAGGATCGGCCGTCTCCAGATCCTGCCCACGGTCGTCGGCCGGGTCCACGTCACACGCGCCGTGCTGGCCGAGGCCACCGAACCCGATGAGCCTGGCGCCGGGGCGATCTTGGACCTGGTCAACGAGGGGATCATCACGGTCATCGACCCGCCGGACACCGACGAGGGGGACCCGGAGGGGCTGACCGAGCTGGGTCTTGGTCCTGGCGAAGCCAGCCTGATCGTGGCCTGCAGGGAAAAGGACACCCTGGTCCTCGACGATGGCAACGCCCGCCGGGCCGCCCGGGCCCGCGGGCGTCGGCTCACAGGGCTCCTGGGTCTCCTGGTCGCCGCGGTGGAGCAAGGCCGCCTGACACGGGACACGGGCCTCGGGACCCTGCGCGCCCTTGCTCGAAGCGACTTTAGGATGACGGTCGAGCTCTACGACTGGGCCCGGGAACGGATGGAGATCTAGGCGCTGCTGGCCGCTCCCGGGACCCGGGATGACCGCGATCGAGAGGTCCGGGAACGGGGCGGTCCCGCCGACCTGCCACCGCACCGGGCCCTGGGCGGCGTGGAAGCCGCTGACGCCAAAGACGGTAGTTCCGGTGCTCTAGCCTGTTCCTTGATACACGCCGGGAGCTCTATAGGGGCGTGATGACGGATGCCGACCCCTACCAGCCCCTGGTACGCGTGAAGCCCTTCGGGCAGGGGATCGAACGCGTCAAGCGCGAACCCCCGCGCCACCTCTACCAACAACCCTCCGACACCCATCGAAGCCCCCCGTGGACCACCGTGGACCGGCGCGATATCCCCGGTGAGCCGATCGGGGACATTCGAGCTCACGGCCCACAAGGCCTGGTACGGGCCTGTGGACGGGGGACACCGCCCGCTGAGGCCCCCATCTGAGGGGTTTTATATGCGATTGCTACCCTATGTTTGCCTGGCCATGCCCGAGGCCATCTCGAAGCGGACCGCCCAACTGCTCAAGGACATCACCGGGGAGCCCCGGATCGACCAGGCCGTCCTCATCACGCTGAGCGACGCCCTTGAGCACCGGCTAGAGAACGTCGAGGCTGGGCTTGCCGACCTACGGGAACGGTACGGCATGGACTTCCAGGCGTTCAAGGCCGCCTGGGAAGACGGCCAGATCGACGACCGGCATTCCCTCGATGTGGAAGAGGACTACTGGCGTTGGGAGGAGCTTGTCACCCGAAGGGACCGCATCCAGGAAGCGATGGCGTGGATCCCCTAACCCCGGATGCCTTCGCCAGCAGGATCATCGACGCCTGCGCGGGCTCGGACGTCGTCGAGGACTACGACCTGCAGATCCACGAGAACGTCGTCGTACGTTCCCGGATCCGGCTCATCCACGGCTTCATCGACGTCTACAAGAACTTCCAGACAGACACCACCGCGTACGCCTGGATCGCCGACGAGGCCCGGGTGTTCGGGGCCGACAACACCGGCGGCTGGCATCGACACCCCTACGGCCGGGTCGCCGAGCACGAGCCCTGCGAGCCCGTCGGGATCGAGAGCTTCCTCGAGGACGTCGAGACCATCGCCGCCAAGCAGGATCTCCTCTAGGGGCTGCACTGTCCCCTCCCCAGACGGCATCCAGGTGGATCCTCGGCTCGTCGATCCCCAACTCGAGGGACGCCCCTGATCCCCCCACGTTCCTGGACGGCTGTGAGGGCGACCACCTGGTCCGGCGGCGATACGGCCCGTCCTGCCCCCATGACCTCGGTATTTCCGGGCTCGCCCCGACGGTGGTCTAAAGGGGACCAGGACCCTGCCGCCACGCGTGTCCGCTGGGGGGCTTGAGGCGCTGGAACACCTCTACGAGGAGGGCCGCGCCAACGTCGAACATCAGATCGCCACCGGGACGGACCTCGACACCAAGGCCTCCCAGGTCTTCCGGTTCAACACGCTTGTGATCGGCATCCTCGTCTCCGCCATCTCGATCCTGCTTCGCATGGAGGAGCCGCGGGTCGACATGGGGGACTGGATCCTCTACACGATGGCGGCGGGGGTCCTGC
>CAZBKU010000293.1:0-3410 GCA_964492585.1 uncultured Thermoplasmatales archaeon
GGGGGCTTCTCGGCATCCAGGGCCTCTGGCTCGGGAGCCTCGGCGACGTCGGGCTTCTCCTCGGGCGGCTCGTCGGAGCCGGTGACCTTGTCCTTGAGGCGGGAGAAGATGCCGCCCGTCTTGGCGGGGTCGTCATCGGTGTCTTCGGCCACGGTCTCCGGTTCCTCGGCGGTGGTTGGTCCGGGCTCGGGGTCCTTGCCGGGCCCCTCGTCCCCCGAGGCCTTGCCCGTCAGCCGAGCGAAGAGACCAGGGCTGTCCTCGACCTCTTCGGTCTCCCCCGACGTATCGGCGGCCTCGACGGTGACCGGCTCCGGGGTCTCTTCGGCCTCAACGGCCTCGATCGTAGCCTCCAGGCTCTCGAGGTCTGAGGCCCTCGGCTCGGAGGCCTGGCCCAGATCAGCGAGGAGCTCTGGCTGCCGGTCCCCGGTCGGGGGGGTCGGCGGCTGATCGATCTCGGCGGCAGCGGGATCCTCGATGCGGGATCCCGACCGGGTCACCTTCTCTTTGAGACGCGAGAAGAAGCCACCCGTCTTGGCGGGCGCTTCGGCGGTGGCTGGTTCGGGCCCGGGGTCCTGCTCGGGTTCAGGCTTCTCGTCCCGCGAGGCCTTCCCCGTCAGCCGGGCGAAGAGGCCGGGGCTGTCCTCGGCCTCCTCGGTCTGATCCGACTCCTCGGTGACCTCGACCTCGGCGGTGGCCAACGGCGGCGTCGGCGGTGGGGCCGGCATGGCGATGGGAACCTCGATCGCATCGGCCTTGGACCCGGGAAGCTTGGATCGAAGCCGGGTGAAGAGACCCGGGCTGTCGCCCGCCTCCTCGGGCTCAGGTTCGCCCTGGGCCTCCAGGGCCTCCTCGACAGGCTCGTCGTCGCTGGAGAACCGGTCGCGCAGGCCGGCCAGGAAACCGGGGCTCTCCTGGGTCTCCTCGTCCTGCTCGGGTTCCTCTGGTTCGTCGTGGGCCTCCAGGGGCTCCTCATCGAGGGTCTGGTCTGGCTCGACGATCTCGGCGGCCGGCTCCTCCATCTCGATGGCGACCTGATCGTCCGGCTGGGAGGCCTCGATGTCGTCGGCCGGGATCGGCGGGGCCTCGGTCCTGCCGGGATCAGGCTGTTCGATCTCGGCTGTCTCGGAGGCCTCGTCGACCGGCTCAGGTTCCTCGACCTCGGCGGCCTCCTCCTGTGGAGGGGTGATGGTCTGGCGGCCGGGGATCGGCGGGTCGCCGTCCTGGCCATCGCCGGACCGGTAGGAGAGGATGGTGAACCCAGAAGCGCGGGCCGCTGAGCGCCCGTCGGTCCCCCCGGGCTCCGACGTGTCGGGATCGGGGGTGGCCTCGTCGGCCTCCGAGGCGGGCTCGTCGCCCCCGCGCCGGGCCTTGTCCCGGAGCTTGCCGATCAGGGCGGTCAGCCGGTTGGCCCCCTGGGCGTCACCGTCGCCCCCGGAGCTCTCGTCGTGGTCCTCCTCGGTGGACCCCTGAGGAGCCGCCGCGTCGGTCTGGACGGGTCCGGAAGGCTCGGAGGCGCGCTTCACACGGGCCGGGAGCTCCTCCACGGTGATCTCCACGTCGAGACCGCCGTGCCGGGCCCGGGCCTGGTCATCCTCTGCCATCGTCGCCCCATCCACCTGGTCGGGATTAAAGGCTTGTGGCACACCGGTTGGGAGAGCATGGCCCTGGCCACGTCGCTTGCAAGCCTTGGGAGGCTTCAAAGGAAGCTCTTCAGATGCTCTCGCCCGCGGGCGAGGTCAGCGGGTCGGGCCTCCTCGTGCTGGGGCCCGTCGTAGAAGGCCTCGACCAGCACCGTCTGGCACCCGGCCTTGCGCGTGGCGCCCATCAAGGCGGCCAGGTCGGCCTCCCCGGAACCCGGGACCAGGTGGTCGATGACCTGGCCATCGACCCGGGCGTGATCCATGGCGTGTAGGAGGGTCAACCGGTCCCCAAGGAGCTCGAACCAGTCCCGCGGGTCCGGGCTGGCCCCGGGGACCTCATAAGCCTCTGCCAGGACCGCGTGGCCCGGATCGAAGCAGAACCCGACCCGCGGGGCCTCCTCGAGCAGGTCGAAGAGCTGCTCGGGGGTCCCGGTGGGAGGGCCGGTGTTCTCGATGAGGACGGCGGCCTCGTCGCCGGCCCGGGAGGATAGCTCATCCAGGGCGCCCACCGCGTGCCCGAGGCCTCGCTCGACGACCCCCTCCAGCGGATAGCGGGCGAAGTCCCGGGCATCCACGTGGAGGACCAGGTACTCGGCCCCGGCGCCAAGGGCCCGGTCGAGGCACGCTTGGGCCACGGTGGCCGCTGCACGGGCCAGCGTGGGCCGGGGGTGGGCCAGGGCCTGGGTCCGCCAGGGACCGTGGAAACCCAGGCTCACCCCCGCGTCCTCGGCGGCCTCACGGAGCTCGGGGGCCGACAGCTCCTCCGGCCAGGGGGCATCGAGGCTGATCTCAAGCAGGTCGAAGCCGTGCTCGGCGGCCACCTCGATACCGTCCAGCGGCGAGCCGTGACCGATCCACCAAGGGAGTCCCCAGCGCACGGGCCCCGAAGGACGGCTCCGGTAAAGAACCCCGTCCTCACGCGTCGTCGGGGTCGTCCTGGGAACTCAAGCGCCCGATCTCCTGGATGGGGACGCCGCTCCATTTGGTGCCCGGTGGGACCCGGGTATCCTTGGGGACCACCGAACCGGCGCCGATGACCGCGCCTTCCCCGATGTGGGCGCCGGGGAACACGATCGCTCCCTGGCCGATGCTGGCACCGTCCTCGATGGTGACCGGCGCGATGTACATCTCGTTGCCCTGGCCCACGTGGCACATGACGACCGAGGAACCGCCGATGGTGACGTCCTTGCCGAAGGTCAACAGGTTGCAGTCGTAGATGTGGACGGTGTTGATGACCGTACGAGATCCGATGGTGGCGCCCATGGCCCGGTAGAAGAGGACGTTCACCGAGGTCGAGCGGGTGAGGGGCAGGAACAGGTACCGCGCGGTCATGAGCAGCACGTTGTAGAGGTAGAAGCGCAGCGTGGACCAGGCGCGCATCTCGTGCTTGCCGGTGGGCACCGACAGCCGGAAGACGTTGCGGACCACGGCGATGACGAGCAGCAGCGCGATGCCCCAGAGCAGGTAGCTGGCGAACAGGCCGAACCCGCGCAGGAAACCCTCCAGGAACACGTGGCTGACGTCGGCCAGGGGCCACCACCACGCGACGATCGGCCAGACCAGCGCGGAGGCGGCGCCGACCATCAAGGTGCCCTCGAGCCAGGCCACCAGTACCTAGTTGTGGTGCTGGAACGGGGCCTTTGACGACAAAACACCGTCCAACCGACGGTGCCAGAAAAATGGACCGGTCGACGTTCGACGAGCCCTGCCGACCGGTGGCCACCGAGCCCAGCGAGCTCGGTGTCGAGCCGGGTGGTGAGGCCACCCTTC
>CAZBKU010000294.1:0-499 GCA_964492585.1 uncultured Thermoplasmatales archaeon
CCTTCGGAGAGATCCTGGTCTTCCTGCTCATCGGAGCCCTGGCGGGCTGGCTGGCGGGCAAGCTGGTCTGGGGTCGCGGCTACGGGCTGATCGTGAACATGCTCGTGGGCATCCTGGGCGCCTTGCTCGGCGGCCTGCTCTTCGACCAGATCGGCTGGCAGGCCCCCGGTGGGTTCTGGGGTCGCCTCCTCGTGGCCGTCGTCGGCGCCGTGGTCCTGCTCTTCGTCACCGGGCTGGCGGGTCGGCTCACCGGGCGCTGAGCCGCGATGGTCCTCGGGGGGTCTCTCCCTGGGACGGTGGGCGGTCAACAGGTGTTTGGCCAACGGTTATGCCGGGTCGCGGACGTGGGGCCCTGCCCGTCCAGGGCAGGGATGCGCATGCATCATATCGGCAAGCTCACCACCGGGACGATCGCGCTTGGCCTCCTGACCTTCGCCATGACCGGTCTGGCACCGACGGCTGCGGCTGACCCCTACGGTGGGTCAGGCCCCAACTCCTC
>CAZBKU010000294.1:509-3402 GCA_964492585.1 uncultured Thermoplasmatales archaeon
GGCCAGGTCGGCCCCGTGACCGTGGACGCCTCGGACAGCTGCCCCGAGGCCGACGTGGATCCTGAGTGGCGGCCCTCGACCACCGATAACACGATCCCTCCATGCTCCGGCATCAACGATGACCACGAGATCGGCCCCGTGACGGCCGGCGTGGACGCGTTCTGTGACCCGCATGCCACCGTCGAGGCCGGGCCGGCCGGCAACGTGACCGTGGAGGTCGACCGCTCAGACGATCCGCCGGTGAACGTCGCCCACGAGGACGCCGCCGTCCCCGCCCATGGCATCGGGATCCACTGCGACTACGACCCTAAGACGATGACCGGGTACTGCTACTTCGACTAGCCTGGCCTGACCACCGGGTCGGCCGACCCACCCGGCCCGGGGCCCGTGGCACATCCCACGGCTACCCCGGGCACAACAAAGTTTTTGAATGGTGGTAAACTCGCAGGCTCTATGCAGGCCAGGGCCCTCCTCGCCATCCTCCTGATCGCCGTGCCCGCCAGCCTCTCTGGCTGCATCGGGAACATCACCGGGGCCACCCTCTCCTTCGGCGCCGACGAGATCGAACCGACCGGCCGGACCGTCGAGATCGACATGTGGGTCGAGACGATCCAGCAGGAGATCTACCCCGGCTTCCAGGCTGAGCTCTGGGCGTTCTGCGCCGAGGCACAGCCCGGCAGCGAGGACGTGGTCCAGCTCCGCGGCGGCCAAGCGTGCAGCGTGCCCGGTCCCACGATCCACGTCGATCAGGGCGACCTGGTCCGTGTCGAGTTCCGCAACCCCCACGATTTCCCGCACACCATCCACTGGCACGGCCAGCTCGTGCCCAACGAGATGGATGGGGTCCCCGGGGCCACCCAGGACACCACCGAGCAAGGCCACGCGTACACCTACGAGTTCATCGCCGAGCGCGAGGGCACGCTGATGTACCACTGCCACGTCGACACCCAGCACCACGTCTTCATGGGTCTCTACGGGGCCTTCATCGTCGACCCGCAGGACACGAGCCTGGAGCCCGAGGCCGACGTCGACAAGACCCTGGTCCTCAGCCACGGCAACAAGACCCACATGGCCGTCCCTGAGCCCGGCGGCGACCCGCACGCCGAGCACCGCGGTGACCACGGCTCGGGCAACCCGGGCAAGCAGAACGGGCCCTTCGAGGTCGACTACGACGTGTTCATGGTCAACGGCAAGAGCTTCCCGTCCACCATCGAGGACGAGGACACCCTGGTCAAGGTCCAGGAGGACGACCTGGTCCGCCTGCGCCTGATCAACATCGGGTTCGAGACCGAGACCTGGCACCTGCATGGCCACGACATGGTGGTCACCCACAAGGACGGCAAGGCCCTGACCGAGGAGCAGCGCTACAAGGTCGATACCCTACGCATCGCTCCCGGCGAGCGCTACGACGTCGCCTTCGAGGCCGACAACCCGGGCAAGTGGGTCATGCACACCCACCTGCCCCACCACGTCACCAACGACCACATGTACCCCGGCGGCATGCTGACCCAGGTCGTCTACGAGGGCTTCGAGGACGCCACGTTCCGGGCCGAGCTGCCCGGCGGCATGCCCGATGGCCACGACAGCGGCCAGGAGCCCTTGCCGGAGGACTGGACCGACTCGGTCAGCGACGAGGTCAGCGACGCCCAGTACGAGGCCAGCTACGATGTCCTCGTCGAGGACGCTCGGGCCCAGAAGATCGAACTGGACCTCACCATGGTCCCCGGCAGCCCGCTGGACGAGCTGACCATCAGCCTGCTGGACCCTGATGGCACCGAGGTCGAGAGCCTGACCGCCACGACCGAGGAACCCCAGAAGCGGGTCGTCGTCGACGATGTGGGCACCGAGGGCACCTACACCGCCCAGGTCACCGGCCAGGGCCTGCAGGCCAGCTACACGCTGGACATGCTGGTGCAGTACACCGATCCCCACGCGGGACACGGTGGCCACGGCGGGCACTAGACCGCTGGTCGGGTCAGCCTGGCCGGTCCGGACCGCTGGGTGCGGCCGGCCTCATGCCCCGGCTCGTCTGGCCCCAGCCGGACAAGAGGGTCCCACCAGGGGATTCCAGGCCTGGTTGAGCCTCACCGGCCATACGTATAACCTCTAAGTATGAAGAAGTCATACTCAAGGGTAGGATACTGGATGCCATGATCCAGCTAGAAGCCAAGGTGGGCGCCAAGGGCCAGGCGGTCATCCCCAAGCCGATCCGCGATCAGATGGGGATCCACCCTGGAGACAAGGTCTACTTCCGGATCGAGGATGGTCGGATCATCGTCGAGAAGCGGGACGGCGAGAAGCTCCTGGAGACGTTCCTGTCGGCCTACGAGAGGCGGCCGCTCGAGGAGGACGTCGACTGGGATGCCCGGTACGCCGAGCAGGCCGAGGACCGCTTCGATCGGGCCAGACGGGGGACGTGACCCTGCGGTACCTGGATGCCAACGTCTTCCTGTTCGCCGTCCTCGACGAGGGCCCGCGAGGCGAGCGTGCACGCTCCCTGCTCAGGTGCGTCGTGGACGGGGAGGAGCGCGCAGCGACCTCAGCGTTGACGCTCGACGAGGTGGTCTGGATCCTCCAGGGAGAGGGACCAAGGGAGGTCGCGATCCGAGAGGGCCAGCGGTTGATCGGCCTCCCGAACCTGGAGATCCTCGACGTGACGGCTCAGGATGTGTTGGATTCGCTGGCCTTGATGGAGGAGCACCAAGGCCTGGATCCCCGTGATGCGATCCACGCGGCCGTCGCGCTGAGCCGTGGGATCTACACGGTCGTCTCCGATGACCCGGACCTCGACGGGATGACGGAGCTCGAGAGGCAGCCGTTGGCTTCACCTGAGAGCGACGAGGGTTAGCGGTACCCGACAGGTCAGGGCTGGTCCTCACCCACCGCTGGTGAT
>CAZBKU010000295.1:0-3389 GCA_964492585.1 uncultured Thermoplasmatales archaeon
AGCTGGTGGTCGACCTGGCCTACAGCGCCATCATCTTCGACGACGAGGAGATCGCCGAGGAGGACCGCTACCTCGAGGCGCACATGGACACCCTGAACTACCAGATCCGGCTCCAGTGCATGCTGGCTGCCCGGACCACCGAGGACGCCGAGCAGCTCTCCGGGATCCTCCAGGTCGCCGCGGCCACCGAGCACATCAGCAACGCCGCCGGCGACATCGTCGACCTGCTCGACCTGGTCGAGACCCGCCCGTTCCTCCCCCGCTTGCTGGCGCGCAGCGTGGAGAAGATCAAGCTCTACCGGGTGCCCGAGGACAGTCTCCTCGACGGTCGCTCCCTGGCCGACCTGTCCGTGGAGACCGAGACCGGGATGCGGGTCATCGCCATCCGGCGCGGCGAGCGGTGGAGCTTCGCTCCCGCTGGCCAGACGGTCATGCGCGCCGGTGACCGCCTGCTGCTCCGGGGGACCGACGACGGCTACCAGCATCTCCGCGAGCTTTCGGGAGGTGAGCGCCATCCCGACGCTTGAGGAGGTCGAGGACCTGGTCCTCGAGCTCAAGGACACCAGCGAGCTCATGATCGACATGGCGTTCAGCTCGCTGATCTACCACAGCGAGGATCTGGCCGAGGAGGTCCGGTTGTTGGAGGATCACGTCGACGCCATCCACAGCGACGTCCAGTTCCACGCCCTCGAGGGCGCTCGCCAGGACGTGGTCAGCATCGACCAGGCCCTGGCGCTGGCCCGGCTCTCCGAGGCCACCGAACGGATCGCCGATTCGGCCCGGGAGATCGCAGACGTCGTCCTGCGCGACGTCGAGCCCCATCCGGTCCTGGCGGCCAGCATCGAGGACAGCGACGTCGTCTTCGTGCGCCTCGAGGTCCAACCCGATGCCGGGCTGGCCGGCAAACCCCTGGAGGAGACCCGGGTGCAAAGCGAGACCGGGATGCACATCTTCGCCGTCCGGCGCCACGGCCACTGGCACCTGGGTCC
The DNA here is from genome assembly GCA_964492585.1 of uncultured Thermoplasmatales archaeon. GTDB lineage: Archaea > Thermoplasmatota > SW-10-69-26 > SW-10-69-26 > SW-10-69-26 > CAYXGD01. The sequence continues at coordinate 990 of CAZBKU010000295.1, forward strand.
GGAGGCAGAGGACGTCCTCGAGGTCGGCGACGTCCTCATGGCCAGCGGCCCCGAGGAGGGGCGCGAGAAGCTGGCCCGCCTGTGCGGTCAGCCCTCCGAGGAGGAGGGTTGACGCGGGTCAGGCCTGGCTGGCGACGATCCGGAGGTAGTACTCGGCACCGGGGTTGGTCTTCAAGAGGACCCGCAGATGCTCGGCGTCCTTGTCGATGGCCCCGATGAGGTGGTAGGCATACGTGGCCCCCACGTAGGTCTGGTCACAATCCAGTAGCCGGTGGTCCCCATCGTACTCGCAGACCATCCACGAGGTCAGCGCGAAGCTCAGGGCCATGTCCCTCACCTCGTACCGGACGACGTAGTCGGTCCCGTGGTCCGCCATGTGGGCCTCGGCGCGATCCATCGCCTCGCTGATGTTGATATCGTCGTAGAGCAGGCCGCGGAGCGCCGGGCAGGCCTCCCAGGCGACACAGTCCTCCTCTCCGAGGTTGAACTGCTGGGACATCGGCAACGAACCGACCCAGGTGCCTAGCACGATCCCATGGGCCAGCCCGGATGTCGCGGTCAGCACGAGAACAGCGATCGTCACAGCGGGGAACGCTCGGCGCATCGACGCTCCTCCTCCAGCGCATCAGATATAACCTTTCAGCCAGGGCCCCCAGGTCCCTGCGAGGGTCCTAGCGTCTACGTCAGTGCGTCGTGGCGGTCAGGCGGAGGTAGAGCTCGGCGTCGACACCGTCCACGAGGATGACCCGGAGGTGGTCGGCGTCCTTGTCGATGGTCGTGTACAGGTAGTCCCCCCAGAGCCCGGGACGGAGGCTGTCGCACCCGATGAAGCTGTGGTCCTCCCGGTACTGGCACATGAGCAGGTAGCTGTGGGCGAAGGTCAGCCCCTGGTTGCGCAGCTCGGCTTTGACCGACCAGTCGTCCCCGTGGTGATCCTGCATCTCGTCGTAGGCCTCGTCCATCTCGTCGGCGATGTCGATGTTGACCAGGGACACGCCATCCAAGAGGAGGCAGTTCTCCCAGGGGACGCAGCTGTTGGCATCGTGGCTCTGTACCGGGATCCGGTCCTCCTGTGTGGTCAACTGGACGGAGGACTCGGCCAGGACGGGTGTCGGGAGCATGAGCAGGCTGGCCACCAGCACCCCAAGAGTCATCGACCGCATGGCAACACAGAGACGCTAGACCTCTAAAAAACCCTCTTGTGCACGTCTTGGCCGGGCCTCGTCCTACGTGGCGGCGGCCTCTTTGAGGAGACCCGGGTCGATCTGCTCTTCCAGGAGCTCCTCCTCGCGGCCGGCCATCTCGGGGCGCTTCTCGATGATCTTGCGCAGGATGCCGGCCTGGCTGACATCCCCGATGAACACGCCGCCCACCGGTCGGCCCCGGTGGAAGATGACCCGACGGTAGTTGGCATCATCGTACCGGCGCTCGACCTTGGTGTCGCCGAGCACGCTGCCCACGCTCATGATGAAGAAGTCGAAGTGGTTGATCGAGTAGGTGTCCACGAGCTCGAACTCATCCAACGGGTCCCCCGGGTCGCGGGTCATGTTGCGGCCCGCCACGGCTCCTTGCTCCTTCGCGCTGGCCCAGGAACCGTTCTGGTTGACGCGGTCGAGGATCACGTCGTAGTATTGCGCGATGTCGCCGGACGCGTACACGTCGTTCGCGCTGGTCCGCATGTACTCGTCGGTCAGGATGCCCTCCCCGATCTTCACACGGGTTCCCCTCAGGAACTCGTGGTTGTAGTGCAACCCGATCGCGACGCCCGCCGCATCGCAGGGGTACGTCTTGCCGGAGGAGCCCACGCATTCCGTGATGTGCTCGCCGCGCGTGTTGAACCGCTCGACCTCCTCGTGGAAGATGCACTCGACCCCCAGCTCGGCAAGGCCTTCCTCGACGATCTCGCTTCCTTCCTTGCTGATGCCCTGACGCCACCAGCGGTCCCCGCGCATCAGGTACTTGGTGTCCGCTCCGTGCGTGCCGAAGATGACGGCCAGGTCGATGCCAAGCAAGCCCGCCCCGATGACGATCGCGTCGTCGGCCTCCTTCGCGGCGGCCTTGATCTTCTCTGCGTCCTCGATGGTCCAGAAGGTGTGGATGCCCGGGGCATCCCCGTTGGGCACCGGCAACCGTCGGGGCGTCCCACCGGAGGCGATCAAGAGCTTGTCGAACGAGTACCGGGACCCGTCGTGGCAGACGACGCGTTTTTGGCCCTCGTCGACCGCGGTCGCGCGCGTGTTGGTGCGCAGATCGATGTCGCGTTTCCGGTAGAAGTCCCGGTCGTGCATCAAGAGGTCTTCGCGCTCCTTGTCGCCTTTGGCGAGGTCCTTCGTGGCGACGCGGTTGTACAGGAGCTCGGACTCGTCCGTGATGATCGTGATCTGGCCGTCCGGGTCTTGC
>CAZBKU010000296.1:0-3385 GCA_964492585.1 uncultured Thermoplasmatales archaeon
CGACGTCGTCACACGCTTCTTAAGGATCCTGGGTGAGTCCCACGGGATGCGTCCCGCCGCTGTGCTATTGCTCGCCGTCTCGATGGTGACCGTCGGGTGCCTTGGGGTCGGCGAGACCGAGGAGGTCGAACCAGCCGCCAACGCTGACCTGGTCGGCGCCGACGATGGGGTCGCCACCCCTCGGTTCCAGGTCCCCGTGAACGTGTCTGAGGAGCGTCCAGGCGCAGAGCCCATGCTGGGGGTGGGGCCCGATGGGACGATCTTCGTCACCGGCACAGGCCCCGGCCAGCGCGTCACCCCCGACGGCTCACCGGTGAGCCTCCACCGGCCGACCGAGACCATCTGGCGCTCGACCGATGGTGGCCAGAGCTGGCAGGAGGTCACGCCCCAGATCCCACCGACCGCCCACACGGGAGGGGTGGACAACGCCCTGGCTGTCGGTCCGGACGGGACGGTGTACTACCTGAACGCTGCTGGAGCCACCCAGCACATGTTCCGGACCACCGACGGCGGGGACACCTGGGACCCGCTTCCCCTGCCGCCGTTCCCGGCCCCCATGCATCGCTCCTGGATCGCTCCGGGTGAGGATGGGCGGGTGCACGTGGCCTCCGAGAGCCTGGCCACGCTCAACAACTGGCACCTAGGCTCCGAGGACCGAGGGTCCACCTGGGGACCCCCGACCCCCATCCACGAGGATCCCGGCTTCGGCAGCGACCTGGCCGTCGGCCCAGACGGCACGCTCTACCTGGCCCGGACCTCCCTGGTTTCTGCCACGGGGACCGAGGAGCCAGGCTGGGATCTGCTGGTCTCCAGCGACGGCGGGCTCACCTGGGACCGACGCGACATGTTCCCAAGGGAGGCGGATCTCAGCGGGAGCTGGCAGAGCCTCGAGGTCGGACCGGGCGGCACCGTGCACATGGTGTGGGCCGAGATGGAAGGGGGGACCTCGCTTATCCACCACGCCTACTCCGAGGACGCCCGGACCTGGAGCCAGCCTCGCCCCATCGCCCCGGTGAACGGGAGCCAGACGTTGCCCTGGGTGGACGTGCGCGGTCCCGGCGAACTGGGGGTCGTCTGGTACAGCTCGGACCAAGCGGGTTACCCCGGCGATGTCGACGCCCCATGGTACGTCGACTACGCCCTGGTCACCGACGCGGCCACCGACGACCCAGCCGTCCAGACCACCCGGGTCACGCCCTGGCCTGTCCACGAGGGAGCCGTCTGCCCCGATGGGCCCAGATGCAGCTCCGACCGGAGCCTTTTGGACTTCACCTGGATCGAGTTCGGGCCCCAGGGTCGCGCCCACCTGGCCTTCGCCTCCACCATGTGGGACCAGGCCAGCGCGTTCCCTGTGGTCGCCGTCGAGGCGTCCACCCGCTGATCGGCCCGAGACGTCCTGGATGTGGCGGCCACGGGGAGAAAGGCCTATGTGCCATCGGCGCCACCGGGTTCCGAGATGGCCAAGGGGCCCGATCTGTCCGAGCACGTCCGCTTCCTGGGGATCCTGACCGTCGTCCTCGGTGCCGTGGCTGCCATCGGCTGGGTCTTCCTGCTGGTCGCTGCCGGGTTCATCTGGTTCCCGGCCACCGATCCCGCCGCCATGGTCGACGAGGCCTTCTGGGGCCTGGTCGCGGTCGTGCTCCTGGCCCTCCTGGCCGGGTCCGCCATCGCCGCTGGGGCCGGCCTGCTCTCCCGACAGGCCTGGGTCCGGCCCTACGCCTTGGGCGTGGCGACGGCCAGTCTGGTCCTGTTCCCGTTCGGCACCGCCTACGGGATCTACGGGTTGTGGGTCTTGACCCGGGAAGGGGTGCGAGACGAGCTGGACGCACCGGTGTTCTGGCGACCGGAGCGCCAGCCCCCCGGGGACGGTTGACGGGACGGCGGGTTGACCAGCTCAACAACCCTGGGGGCTTATGGGTCATCGTAACGCCCTCGCCAAACGGCTCATGTACCGGGAGGACGAGGCCGACCCATGCGTGCCGTCCCCCCCACCTCGATGATCTTGGTCCTGATCCTGGCCGGGTGCCTGGGGGAGGCGCCATCGCCCGCGGAGCCCCCCGAAGGATCGCCCCAGGACCTGGGCGATGAGCAGGGCACCCCAGGGAGCAAGGCTGCGGCCGGCGCCCCTCCAAGCGGGGCAAACCGATCCCAGCACCTGCCAGACGAGGGCCCCCTCTTCGGCCCGGCGGTCAACGTGTCCAAGGAGCGCGCGGGCGCCGAGCCGATGCTCGGGGTCGGCCCCGAGGGGACGGTGTTCTACACCGGCACCGGCCCCGGCGACGACGGGCTGCCGGAGCAGACCGTCTGGCGTTCGACCGACGGCGGCACGAGCTTCGAGGACGTGACCCCGGTCCTCCCGACGGCTAGCAGGGGCGGGCTCGACAACGCGCTTGCGGTCGGGCCCGAGGGGACCGTGTACTACCTCAACGCCGTCGGGCAGACAGCCCAGATGTTCCGCTCGGACGATGGCGGCGACACCTGGCTCCCGCTGGCACCCCCTACGCCGCCGGCCGCGACCCACCGCACGTGGATCGAGCCAGGCGAGGAGGGGCTCGTGCACTTCGCCGGGCTCGAGGCGTTCCCCTCCAACACCGTCTGGTACCAGCGCTCGGAGGACCGCGGCACCGGCTGGGGCCCGCCTGGCCTGGTCGGTCCCACGCCGAACATGGTCAGCGAGCTGGCAGCGGCACCGGGAGGGCAGGACCTCTACATGGTCCTGGAGGACACCGGCACCGACGCGCCCGTGGGGGCCTGGACCCTGTCCGCGTCCCACGACGGCGGGCTCACGTGGGAGCTGATTCCGATGTGGACACCGGACACCGAGCGCACCACCGCGTTCATGCCGCTGGCGGTGGACGCCGACGGCACGCTGTACTTCCTGTGGGCCGAGGAAGAGGGCGGGACCTCGCTGCTCCACTACGCCTACTCCACCGACGGGGGCCAGACCTTCTCGGACGCGCTGCCTATCGGGGACCCCGAGGGGTCGCAGACGCTGGCGTGGATGGACGTGCGGGCCCCCGGAGAGCTGGGGGTCGTGACCTACGCCGCCGACGAGCCCGGGCACCCGAGCGAGGTCGAGGGTCCCTGGTACGCGGCCTACACGTTCGTGGACCAGGCGGATACGGCGCACCCGGAGACCTACACGACCCGGTTGACCTCCTGGCCCGTCCACCAGGGTCCGATCTGCTTGGGCGTCATCTGCTCGGAGGGCGGGCGCGAGCTCTTGGACTTCGCCTGGATCGAGTTCGGGCCCGAGGACCGTGCACACGTCGCCTTCGCCTCCAGCCAGTGGAGCCAGCCATCGGCGTTCCCCGTGTTCGCCGTCGAATCGCAGCCCTTTACCCCGCCAGGACCGTGAGAGCGTGAGGTGGCCCACGACGATGGA
>CAZBKU010000297.1:0-576 GCA_964492585.1 uncultured Thermoplasmatales archaeon
GAGCGCGCCCCCGGCAGCGCGACGTGGACCCTCACCGTCGAGAACCACCGGGCTCGCAGCTACGAGGGCTCCGACCGCTGCCCCCTTGCCTTCCTCTACGGAGCGATCGTGCAGCTCCTGATCGGCGGCCCCCAACGTTGATTCTCGCCAGACCAGGGTTCCCTAGGGTCCGAGAAACTGTCGGTCCACGGCGGGTGGCCGCTGCCCTCACAGTTGAAGCCGTCGGACCGTTGGTGGATCCGGATCCGCGGGGCACCGTACGGGGGTTCTCCTCCAGCTGTACCTCCGTCCTACAGCGGGGGTTTGCACATCCCGCCACGGTGAGCGACCCCCAGGCACCGGTCGAACGATCTGCCAACGCCTCGGAGCACCGGTCGGGGCTCTCTCTGCACTGCCACCGAACCCTCGATCCACAGGATCTCTTCTGCGGGTCGCTGTGTGAAGCTGTCTTCATCGGCCACCCGGAACGCATCGAGGCTGTGCAGGCATCTGGTGCTGGCGTACGACCTAGTAGCGACGCCAAGCCCCGTGCCTGACGACATCGTTGCTCCTCGGTGCCCGGGAGGTTCCCGGGTT
>CAZBKU010000297.1:586-3346 GCA_964492585.1 uncultured Thermoplasmatales archaeon
GGTTGTGGCACACATGGCATTATGTGGGTGACGGCTAGCGCCCGCTGGGTCTAGCCCAGCTGTGGCCCCGTTTGGCTGGACGACGGGGCCGGCTCCGGTCTGGGGCCCCGTTCCCCTCGGTGGATCATCCCGACTCCCCGTAGATTCGACTCCTACACTACGGCTCTCCCCTCTGGCAGCCTTCGGGCTCTTCGGCGGTGGTGGCGAGAGATCCCCAGGAGGGAACAGCACAACCAACCCCCCTCGCCGAGCCTCGAACCCCCAGGAGATCGCCGAGATCCATGCGAACCGACCATCACGGAAAGACTTTTATTCCCCCTGCTGAACCCTTCTGATCGAGGGGAGGGAGGGAGAGACGACATGTGGGAACAAGCCGCGAAGAAGACCATCATCCTAGTGACGCTCCTAGCCGCAACGGTGGTGACCGCATCCGGTCCCGCCGTGGCCACGCCGTCCTCCGCCGAGGCCTCGGGCAGCTGCCTGATCGTCAGCTCGGACCCCCCGGCTGTGGGCATCAACCCCGACTGTCGTCCCATCGGCACGGGCCTGCCCTGCGACCTGGAGCCCCAGGTCGAGGTACGGTCGACCGAGGGATATGACGCCAGCGCCACCTTCTCGCCAGAGTTCGCCTCTGCCACCGGCCTCACCCTGCCGGCAGACACCACCCTGATCACCGACCCCGAGATGCCCGAGGACCCCAAGCTGTCCACCTACCTCAAGGCGACCTTGCCCGGGCCCGACACGGACCTGGGCGACAGCGTCGCTCCACAAGCCGTGGAGATCTCGCCGGCTGTTGCGACCGACACGCTCGTGCTCCGGGGGTGTCCGGTGTGAGCCACCGGACACGTCCGGGCCTCGATGCTCGCCAGGTCGGCGGCCTGTGGCTGGCCGCACTGGCGATCCTCCCCTTCCTGATCACAGCTGCGACGGCGGCCGGTGCCCCGCAAGACCTGCTCAAGACCCCCACCCCCCTGACCTTGACCGGCGACGTGGCCACCGAGGTCCCCCAGGGGGTCCTGCACGCCAGGTCGACCAACCTCGATGGTTTCTCCCTGAGCCTGACCGCCGAGGCGGTGACGGTCTACCACGCTTGGCGACAGGGCGAGCGTGTAAGCGGGATCAACGGCGGCGATGACCTTGCCCGCCACAGCCACGACAACGGCAGCTTCGTCCGCGACCACACGGGCGTGAACCTGACCGCCGACCCGTTCCAGGCGTCCCCCGAGGCCCTGGCCCTCACCGCGGGCCCCGAGCAGGCCAAGCTACAAGCCACCGGCGACGGACGAACCTATGTCCGTAGCGGGGCCGACACCCTGGTCACCCGGGTCGAGGAGGCACCGTCAACGAAGTGGGCCGGCCAGTCGCCAGACCAGGTCGGCTTCTGGTACACGATCGACGGCGCCTGGACCGCCACCCAGCAGCTCGACGGTGGTCACGCCGAAGGCAACTTCACCCTCTTCCTGAACAACGTCACCGTGGAGATGACCAGCGACCAGGGCGACTGGGAGCGCTGGACCGGCTATCGGGAGGGCCCCTCTCGCCTCCCCGCCAACGCCTACGAAAGCCGGGTGACCATCCTCGTCGTCGAGCAGGGCTCGCTGTCCCTGGAGGCCAAGGACACGACCGCCCTCTACGGGCCCACATCCAAGATCGATGTCGACGGCGAGGTCACCGCCCGGAACGTCCAAGGCCCGCTGGCCCTGGACGACCGCCTCTACCGGTTCGAGGGCACCCCACTCCACCTCCAGGGTGTCGGCATCCTCGACACCCAGCCCCAGGCTGACCGGACCTCCGCCACCGAGGCCGTGGCCGACGACGGCCCCCTGCCGACCCGGTTCACCGCCGCCGGCGCCTTCAGCGTCGACGGTGCCAGGGAGGTCCAGGCCCTGGCCCAGCAAAGCCACGAGACCGGCCAGAACTGGCTGCTTCTCTCGGGCCTGGGCGTGCTGACCGTCGCCGCGGTGGCCACCGCGTTCTCGTGGTCGAGGATCACAGCAGCCTTCGACTGCCACCGTGCCAAACGCCGGCAGCAGAACGTCCGTTCGTGGATGCAGACGGGCGACCGCCTGGTCAGCGTCCGCGAGTACGACCGGGCCCTGGGATGGTACGAGAAGATCACCGACGCCTACCCGAACCAGGCCGAGGCGTGGTACGCCCAGGGGGTCTGCCTCACCGAGCTGGAGGATCACGGGCACGCCGCGGATGCCTACGAGCGCGCCAACGAGCTGTTGGGCGGGGACGACCCGGAGATCCTCGACCTCCAGGGTGCAGCGGCCTGGAGGGCCGGCCAGGAGGATCGGGCCGTCGAGGCTTTCGAAGCACTGGCTCGGCAGGATCCAAGCCGCCTTGGCAGAAGGTTATCCCAGGATGGCTTCTCGACGCTCAAGAAACACCCACGCATGGCGGAGCTTCTGGAAACCGACGATAGCAGCTCTACCTCGTACGTTTAGGGCTAACATCCGCTCACTAGGGTGCCCGCCTAGGTGTCACCCCCGCCCGGTGACGACCGGTGGGTTAAATAAATAGAGACTAGTGGGGGTTCTGATACCAGTGCCCCCCGCCCCGCAGGAAACCACCAAGGAAGCGCCGTTCGACCACCCGCGCCGGGAGCTCATCTACGAGCTGGTCCGGCGACAGCCGGGCTTGAACTGGAACCAGATGCAGCGCAAGACCGGCCTGTCCGTCGGGACCCTGCTCTTCCACTTGGATAAGCTCGAGGAGTCCGGCGAGGTCATCCGGCGTCCCAGCACGAGCGAGAAC
>CAZBKU010000298.1:0-334 GCA_964492585.1 uncultured Thermoplasmatales archaeon
GGCCGCGGGGCGGTTGGCCCCAACGAAGACCACGAGCTTGTTCGGCCTAGTCCTTATATAATCAGAACAACGATAGTACTACTCCGGTGGGGTGTTTCTAAGATGGCAAAGCTTCCGCGTGGCCTCGAGACGAAACGTGTATGCGACTGGAACAACCGACCGATCGGGACCATCCTGGGATCCGAGTTGGATCCCAAGACCCACGACCCTCGTTCCCTGATCATCGGTCTCAACTCCGATGCCCGTGAGATGTCGGGCGTCGACAAGGAGACCGTCGAGCTCCCCTTCGATCTTGTCTTCGGTATCCGACGTGACCAGGTCCGGCTGAGCCGCA
>CAZBKU010000298.1:344-3340 GCA_964492585.1 uncultured Thermoplasmatales archaeon
GAGCTCGAGTCCCCCGACCAGTCCCGCGTCCTCGAGATGCCGACCCAGTGAGGGTCCAAGACCCCTGACCGCCGAGGAGACCAGCCAGACGGCTGTCGACCCGACGCTCCACCGTCCTGTCGCCACGGACCCGGTGGCGGCCCCGTCCCCCCCTCCGGAGGTGGGCCGCTACGTTCCGAAGACCCCTTATACTCCCACCGAGCATCTTCCCGATGGGATGCACGCATGACGGAGATCTCCACGATCATGGACCAGCTCCCCGTCTACACTCGGACGGGTACCTTCGTCGGCCACACGCGCAACGCGATCCTCGACACCGAGAGTCGTCGCGTGGAGGCCCTGCTTGTGACACGGACCAACCCTGACGTCGTCGAGGACGGCATGGATGTCGCGATCCCCTACCGGTGGGTCGCCGACTACAACGACATCCTCGTGCTGCGCCACTTCCCCGACGTTGTCACCCGGGAAGACCAGATCCAGGCAGAGGAAGCCGACAACGAGGAGTTCATCGAGGTCACCGCCTGATCGGTCAACGCCCCTTGTGACCCCACCGCGAGGGCGCTTACTCTTCGACCGATCGGAACCGGGTCCCTTGTGCTTCCGCCGAGCTGTCGCTCTCTTCTGACGCTTCCTGGCCGGGGTTCGGTGCCGGGCCGGGCGTGCCCTCTGTGTGCTCTCCAGGTCCCTCCGTGTGGCCTCCAGGTGGTGGGCCATCTCGGCCGCCCTGTTCTTCGACCGTCTGGGCCAGAAGGCCCCACAACACCCTGGCAAGGATCGTCGCCACGGCCAGGGCCAGCAGGGTGAACACGATGACCACGCCCCAGGCCATCCCGGTTGCCCCCTGATCCTGGCTGGCTACCACCGCCGCCGCGTCGATCTGGACGGCGTCTTGGGGACCCGCCTCGATGGGCTGACCCGTCCTCCGGACGAGCTCCTCCATGTGGGCCACCTTGGTCGCGCCACCGCCTGCCTGGAGGGATGGGTTGGCCTCCAGGGTCAACGCCAGGGTCCCGGTCACGACGGGTGCGGCCTGGCTGGTCCCCGCCAAGCCGGTGTAGCCGTCCTCCATCCCATCCTCGTCGAGCGCCATGGGCCACGCGCTGGTCACCACGCCCGGCGCGTACACGTCGACGTCCTCCCCTGTGTTGCTGAACGAGAGCACACGGCCAGACCCGTCGAGGGCGCCCACGGCGATGACGCCGGGGACCCCAGCCGGTGGCGCTGCCTGGTCGCGGCCTTGGTTGCCAGAGCTCATGACGACGAACACGCCGTCCTCCACGGCCTGGCGGACCGCTTGCTCGGTCTCAGACCCGGTGTCGACCTCAGGACCCCCGGGGACCGGGGCTTGAGCCGGCGCCTCGATACCCAGGGACAGATGGATGACGTCGGCGCCATCGTCGGTCGATGGATCGCCGTCGGGATCCAGGGCCCACTCGACGGCCTCGGCGACCCGAGCATCCTTGCCGGCACCGCTGGCGTTCATCGCCTTGGCGACGATCAGCTCGGCCCCTGGGGCGATCCCTCGAGCTCCGGTGGGGAAGTAGGACGCCAGGGGGTTGAGCTGGGCGTGACCGCGACCAGCTAAGATGCCGGCCACGTGGGTCCCATGACCGTGATCGTCGTACGGCACCGGGCGCTGGTCGACGAGATCCCTCCAGCACCCCGAGCAGGCCAACGAGCCCACAAGGTCGGGATGGTCGAGGTCGATGCCCGTGTCCACGATGGCCACGCGCACACCCTGGCCGTCGGGGCGCGATTCCCAGAACGAGCGGTCGCCGTAGTTGGTCGCGTACTCCCGGACCAGGGTCAGCCCCACGCTCTGCTTGACTCCCCACAGGCTCTGGGAGACCAGGCGCTCGTCTCGGGGCTCCTGCCCGCCTTGTTGGCCAGCGACCACCGGCACCACGGCTGCCAAGGCGACGGACAAGACAAGCAACGCGGTCCACAGCCGGCGGGCTCCTGGCATCCGCGGGGACATGGTGCCGGCTGTTAAGAGTCTAGTCCCCAGGCCCCGACCGGACCAGCGCCAGGGGAGCCTCACCCGTAAAGGTCATCAACCTGATGGGCCTGCTGGCTACCTATGCTGTCACCCACCGTCGAGCGCGGCATCGGGATCGTGCTCGTGGCCCTCGGCATCATCCTGTTCGGGGTCTTCGGCCTCGTGCTGGGCAGCCCCGGCGACGTGGGCGTCTACGCCCTGTCGACGGTCCCCGTTGTCCTGGGTCTCGGCACCATCTGGCGAGCCTCGGATCCCAAGGCCAACTGAGGAGGCCCGCGTTTGGCCGAGCACCAGCTGTCGTGGACGGAGAAGTACCGTCCCACCAGCCTTTCTGAGGTCCAGGGGAACCCCTCGGCCATCCGAGAGCTCGAACGGTGGGCCCAGGCCTGGACCGAGGGCCGACCCGACAAGCCCGGCGCGATCCTCGTCGGCGAGGCCGGCATCGGCAAGACCAGCGCGGCCCACGCCGTGGCCGGCGAGATGGGCTGGAGCGTGATCGAGCTCAACGCCTCGGACGCTCGGACCAAGGCCGTGATCGAGAAGGTCGTCACCCGGGGTGCGGTCAGCCGAGGGTTCTCCCCCACGGGCGAGTACGAGAAGGACCTCTCCAAGAGCCGTAAGCTGATCATCCTGGACGAGGCCGACAACGTGTTCGGCCGCGAGGACCGCGGCGGCATGCAGCAGATCGTCAAGACGTTACGAGAGACCCAGCAACCGATCGTCCTCACGGCCAACGATGCCTACGCCCTCAAGCGCAAAGCCTCGGCCCTGCGAGGCCTGTGCGTCGAGATCGAGTTCAAGCGGGTCCAGGATAGCACCGTGGCCAAGATCCTGGGCAACATCCTCCGGGAGGAAGGCCTCCGCGCCGACCTGCAGGCCATCGAGGAATTAGCCTCCCACGCCGGAGGCGACGTGCGGGCGGCCGTCACCGACCTGGAGGCTCTGGTCCGCGCCAAGTGGGGCGACACTCTCACCATGGAGGACGTCGAGACCCTGG
>CAZBKU010000299.1:0-3339 GCA_964492585.1 uncultured Thermoplasmatales archaeon
CAAGAAGGAAGAACGACAAGCTGTTGTGCCAAAGCACCCGCAACCGGGCCGAGCCGGTGATCTTGTTGACCCAGAGCACGTTGCGCCGGCCGAAAGCCCCGCCCAACAAGAGGGACAGCGGGATCATGAACAACCCGATGAAACCGGTAGCTTCGCCCCAGATCCTCGCGTTCAGCTTCCAACTGACCGGAGGCGTCGGCGGCACCGCCGGACCGGCCCGACCGACCTCGCGGGTCTCACCGACGGTGAAGTTGAGCTGATCGTGCATCGTGTGGTTCCCTTCGTCCTGACCGACATCGCGATGCTCGTAGTAGCTGGTGACCACCACCTCGGTCTCGAGGCTGGCTGGGCCGGGTGCCACACCTTTGAGCGCGAACGGGACCTTGGCGGACGCGCCTGGCCCGATCGTCTCGCTGTGCAGTCTGCTGAGGGTGCGGCTCGTGTTGTAGAACACCCGGATGTCGACCTCGGCGCTCGTCGGCGGTCCGTTGGCAAGCTCGAGGGACATGTTCCACGTCCCCACCCCCCGGTTGGCCACAGCCTCGCCTTCGTAGGCGTACCGTTCGACGGTGTTGGCCGGCCCGGGCTGGCGAAGCTCGCCGCTGAGCTCCGACTGGTTCGGCGCTCCATCGGGCGGAGCCTGGGCCGCCGATGCTCCTGGGAACGTGAGACGCGTGTCCACGTCGACTGCCCCGATGTCCGAAGGGTCCCGGGGTTGGCTCATGCTGACCACGACCCCGGTAGCCCCGGGCTGGACGTCGAACGGGACGATCGCGGTTGGATCGGCCGGGCTCAGGTCGACCGTCGTGCTCAGGTTCAGGGGGTCCGGGGTCTCGAAGGTCACCGTGGAGGCGTTGGTCAGGTCGACGGTGACCAAGGCACCGGTGATGTCATGGAGCCACGGGTTGGCCACGGTCACCTCGAAGGTCTGGGTCTCCCCCTCAGGGATCTCGATGTAGGGTGTGCCCTGGATGACCGCGTACCGCATGCCCTCGGCCTCGTGGCAATCCAGGCAGGTGGCCCGCGGGATCTGCTGGCTCCAGGCGGCCGGGCCTAAGACCACGACCACGATGATCAGAGCGATCAGCACCAGCGCACGCCGGGCTCGCATCGGTCAAGCCATCGGCCTCCGACCTTGATAGGATTGATGGACAGTTCCTCTAACTGGGCATCGAGATGGTGGTCGAGAGGAACCTCTATCCCCACCATCTTCCCTCGGGAACAGCCGTTAGCGAGGCCCTGACCAGCGTCAAGCCTAAGAGCACCCCGGCCGCTTCCCCTAGTGTACCTATGACCTCTTCGAGCTTGAGGACCCGTGCCGAGGACCTGCTCTCTCTAGCGGACGTGGAGATCGGCGGGGACCGACCCTGGGACATCCAGGTCCACGACGAACGGGTCTTCCAGCGCACGTTCGCCCAGGGCACCCTGGGCCTGGGCGGGGCCTACATGGACGGCTGGTGGGACTGCCCCCGGTTGGATATGTTCTTCCACCGGGTCCAGGAGGCTGGCTTGCACGACGCGGTCAAGGAGAACACCCGGATGCTCTGGGCCTCGGTGAAGGCCAAGCTCCTCAACCTCCAGGCTCCCAGGCGTGCCCGCGAGGTCGGCGAGCACCACTACGACATCGACCCCCGGCTCTACGAGGCCATGCTCGACGACCGGATGGTGTACAGCTGCGGGTACTGGGACCGGGCCAAGACCCTCGACCAGGCCCAAGAGGACAAGCTTGAGCTCGTCTGCCGCAAGCTCCACCTCTCGCCCGGGATGCGGGTGCTGGACATCGGGTGCGGGTGGGGGAGCCTGGCCCGGTACGCGGCCAGGGATTACGACGTTGAGGTGGTGGGGTTGACCGTCTCCGAGGAGCAGGCCCGGATCGCCCGGGATCGGTGTGCTGGCCTGCCGGTGGAGATCCGGCTTGAGGACTACCGCGAGCTCGATCAGGCCGGAGCGTTCGACCGGGTGGTCTCGGTGGGCATGTTCGAGCACGTCGGCTACAAGAACTACCGGACGTTCATGGATGTCACCCACCGCGTCCTCCGGGACGGGGGCCTCCAGCTGCTTCACACGATCGGCCGCAACGAGCCCGGGGTGACCACCGACCTGTGGATGGCCAAGTACATCTTCCCGAACTCGATGCTGCCCTCGGCCGGCCAGATCGGCCAGGCGGCCGACGGCTTGTTCGTCGTCGAGGACTGGCACAACTTCGGCCAGGACTACGACCCGACGCTGATGGCCTGGTACGAGAACGTCGAGGAGGCCTGGCCTGAGCTGTCCGGGTTCCTCGACGAGCGGTTCCACCGGATGTGGACCTACTACCTGCTCTCCTCGGCCGGCTCGTTCAGGGCCCGTAGCCTCCAGCTGTGGCAGGTGGTCCTGGCCAAGGATAGGGGCGTCGAGGGTGGGTACCAGAGCGTTCGGGCGGCCGGGTGACCGCGGCGTTCGGGAAGCAGAGCCTGGACCCAGATCGCACCTGTGTCCAACGAGGACCGCTTTCAGGGCCGGGCATTGGCCTCGTCGAGGGTCCAGTGTCCGCCGTAGGCCACCTCGAAGGAAAGCTGTGGACAGGATGCGGAGCCCACGTCACCGTACTGGATGGAGACCGGCTGGCTCCTGTTGGACGGGTTGGCAAGGATCCCGACAGCCACCTCCCCCTGCTCGCTGTCGCCCTCCTGGACGAGGGCTGGACACACGGGACTGAAGTCCACGACCTCGAAGGCCACCTCGTGGAGGTAGAGGCCGATGTCGAGGGTCTCGTTGGCCACCGGGTAGGAGAGATGGGTCCCCCTGTTCTCGAGGGCGATCAAGTGGGTGGTGTCTGCCTCCCGGACCAACACCACGGCCTCCACCGCGTCGGCCTCCACGCCTGCATCATCCGAGACGCTGATGGTCCGCCGGTCGTCGTCCAACTCGAAGGTGCTGGCGTTCAGGAGGGGGCCCGCCTCAAGACCGGCGGTCCAGTCCGCCTGGCCCTCGACGGTCAGTTCGCCCATGACGATGAAGGGGTAGGTGTCGGGTTGCACCTCATCCAGCGAGACGGTCAACTTTCGAACCTCGTCGTCGACGGCACCGGTCGTCGAGACGACGAGCACGATAGCCAGGACCAGGGCCGCAGCGCCTGCCAACCCACCGAGAAGGAGAGTTCTAAGCCGTTCCAGGCTGTTCAAGGCTGACCCTCCGTAGGGTTCCTCGGCGGGGTAGCCCGGTGAGCGTCGAGGATCGACACGACCGTTTCCAACCCCCATGCGTGGTACCGGTCCGCGGCCTCGTCGTCGGCGCCGATCCCGGCGTCGACGAGGTCGGTCAGGGGGTGGCCCGCCCGCGGCGGCTCGGCCAGCAGCG
>CAZBKU010000300.1:0-3321 GCA_964492585.1 uncultured Thermoplasmatales archaeon
CCTCGCCCCTGTCCTGGAGCGTGCTGGCGACCTTGAACCCAACAGAACCGCAACCCAGGATGACGTACACGGGACGTGCTCCTGTCAGCAGGCCTCAAGCCTGCTCTGGAGGCAATGACGGTCGTACAACTTATAACCGTTTTCCAACGTGGCCTGGAGAGCATACGGGACCCAGACGGCCTGGGTCGGCTATCCTTGGACGTTTGAGCCCTGGCTGGCCTGCCAGAAGCGCCAGCCGCCACGGAGGACCTCGCCGGCGATCGAGAGGACCAAGGATGCTCCAGCAGCTGCCCCAAGCCAGGCAGCCAAGGTGAACAACCCGTCGGCATCCCCTACCGTGGTGGCTGCGGTCGTGGCCGCGTTCAAGACCAGCGCTGCCGAGATCGAGAAGATGCCGACGTAGATCGTCCCCCAAGCAAAGGGTCTCAAGCCTGCCATACCCTGCCAGGGTCCGGGTCGGCCTTGAACCTACTGCCTACCCGCTCATGAAGGACTTGACCAGGAGGATGTCTCGCAGGCCTGCCTTGACCTTGATCTTCTTCTTGACGTAGGCTTCCAGGGGCGACAGGGTCCCGTCGAAGATCGCCAGGAAGTCCTCTGCCTCGGCGACCACCCGGACATCCGGATCCTCGGGCCGGCCGTCGTTGATCTCGACAAGGTCGCCGTCTCGCACCTCCAGGTTCCAGGCACCGTGGGCCTTGAGATCGATGACGATGTCCCTGTCCTTGCCCTTCAGGGAGTTCCGAAAGTCCGGGCTGTTCTCCCAACGTCGGCGGAACCCACGTTCCAACCGTTCGAGCGCGTTCTGGATGCGTTCCTCGATGTCGATCTCGTCGGTTACCTCGGTCACGTTCTTCCTCCAGGGGTGGAGCTGAACTCCGTCAGCGATGCGTTGCCGAACCCCAGATCCTTGATGGTGGACCACGTGGTCCTCGCGTGGGGGGGTGGATGCCGGTGCTCGGCCCGCCAGGCCTCCAGGAACCGGCGCGTGGCCGGGTCGCTGGGGTAGCCGGAGCCGACCGGTTGGCCGACCGCTGCCTCCACGACCGTCATGGCACGGTCCCGGGTCACCTTGGCAAGGATGCTTGCAGCGCCGACCAGCGGATCCTTGGCATCGGCGCCGATCCGGGCGATCACCTCGCAGAAGCCCTCTAGGGCTCGGGTCAGCCGTGGACCCAGCCGTTCAGGCCGGCTGTCCAAGGCATCGACCGTGGCCTCGGGGGCATCCAGCGTCTCGAGGATCTGTAGGAAGGCGTCGATCTCGACATCGGTGAGGCTGGTCCCCTGACGCATCCGACGATCGAGCTCCCAGGCAGGGAGGATCCGGATGATGCAGGAGAAGCGGTCGTCACCGACGATGGTCTCGTAGAGGCTGTCTCTGGTTTCAGGGCTCAGCTTCTTCGAGTCGTCGACCTGGTCGGGCAGCCAGGAGGGGTCACCGCGCACCCCGGCGACGACAAGCGGTCCCATCACGGGTCCGCGTCCTGCTTCATCGACGCCGGCACGCATCGTGGCGTCAAAGCAGACCCCAAGGTAAAACCTAGCGGCACATGGTGGCCCGAACCCGGGGGGGTTGCCCCCCGGGACGGACACCGGGCAGGGTCAGCAACCCGGGTTGAACGATCCCCGGGTTTCCTGGGCCGTGGCCCAAGGGCCGTGGAGCCCGCCGACCAGGTGGCAGGCCGACAGGCTCTGCCCCTCGTCCGGCATGGGCAGATCACCATCGTCGCCGTAAGCGACGGACTGGAGGACGGTGCCGTCCTCGGTGATAAGCTCCACCACGTCAGCATCGTTGTTCAGGAAGAACCCCCAGGGGAGGACCTCCACATGGTGCTCACCTGGCGCGATCTCACCGTCGAGGGCGACGATCCCGCCGTCGGACTCGGTCAGGTAGAGGCCTTCCAGGGACACGGGCACGGGGGCCGGGTTGTGGAACTCGACCCACTCACTGTTGGTGTCACGGCCAGGGGGATCCGGGTCGATCTCGACCATGACCGGGGCCACGGGTTGGCTGGCCTGGGCGGCCAGAGGTAGGGCGGTCGTAAGCACAAGCGCACAGATCAGCAGAGCGGCGTTGGCCGGCTGCATGAGCCCAAGGTATGCCCAGGGGATATGAGCTTGCTCGACCACCGACCACCGGTCTGGGTGTCGCTGAAGGAAACCAGGTGCCGATCTCTGTCAGCCTCGCCACGTCGTGGTGGTGTCAGCGGGCTGAGCGCGTCGAGACCGACCTCTGTACGTGGTGTGGTGGTCTGGCTGAAGGTCGCCGGTGCGTAGGTGCAGCGACCTTCAGATCCGGCCGAACGTTGTGCGGTGATGTGGTTCGGCCTCTCTGAAGGTCGCGTTGTGCGTAGTTGTGGCGACCTTCAGATCACTTCGCCCTCGAGGAGCTTCTCGATCTTGTACGGGAGCAGGTTCCGGTTGATCGGGGTGACCTCGAGGATCCGGATGTCATCCCGGCGCCGGATATCCTGAAGCAGCGGGTTCCGGGACTTCTTGTGAAGCGTCATGATCATCGACTTGTCGGAGTCCAGGGCGGCCTTCACGGCGTCGCAGAAGGCAGGGCTCTCCATCTCCATCTTGCCGACCTCGTCGACGACGATGACCTCGGCCTCCTCGATCCCGCGGAGGATCGCGCTGACGCCGATATCCTCCAGCACGTCGATGTCGACCCCGTACTTGCCGACGCGGACCTCGCTATCGAGGTCGACGTGGGCCAGGGTGTCGGTCTCCTTGGTCAGCCAGTCCTGGATGTGGAAGCCCTTGCGTTGGCCGGCTTCCTCGATGGCTTCGGTGACCATCCCCCCGACGATGGTCTCCTTTGCTTCGAGCTTCTCGATGATCTTCAGGATCGTCTGGGTCTTGCCCACCGAGGGCATGCCGGTGATGCCGATCTTGGCTGCGTGGGCCATCTCAACAAGCTCCGAGGGCCTCGAAGGAGGCGCTTCTCTTCATAAATGAGAAGCGGGGACTTACACAAAAAGGGTGTGATTCGGCCCGCGGTCCACCGGCCTCGAACCCCCTTAGCAAGGCCCGTGCGAGACCGTGTCAACGCTCGCCTGAGATACCCATCTGGACGAGCACCGGACCCAGGACGATCATCGTCAGGGCGATGACCGCGGCCACCGTCAACACCCAGGTGGCATCGGGCCCGAGGGCGACCAGTCCGCCGATGACGAGGAGCGCGACGGCGATGATCAACAGAGCCACCTTGGTCAAGGCCCCCCGGGTCTTCGGGTAGGGTAGATGGCTGACGTTCAAGCCTCCAAGGACCAGGCCCGCCAGCAGGGCAAGACCGACCGGGATATCGAGGAGCAAGAG
>CAZBKU010000301.1:0-3308 GCA_964492585.1 uncultured Thermoplasmatales archaeon
CGTGGATGCGTCGTTCAAGACCCCGGCCACGTTCAGCGGCGAGGACTACATCGACCTCGCCTAAGCGGGTTCTGATCCGCCTCCCCCTGCGGGGCCGGCGGCCACCGGCGGCCCCGCACTCTACCTCTTCTTCTCCGATCTTCCGACCTGCAGCGTGAGCGCTGGAGAGCCGCCGGGACCTATCCTCGCACAACGGCAGGAGGATCACCGCCTCTTATCCTCGGACAGGGTGGCCCAGCGCCGACCGAGCCAGGCGCCCACCGTCCACCCAGCGACGGCCCAGCACCCCACGGGATCGACCCACCCACGGTGGCGCTGTAGACGTGGGCGGTCAGGGCCAGAGCGAGGCCAGCACCTCCCATGCGAGCTTGCCTGGCAGTTGCGGGGGCAGGGGTTCCCGGCGGGAACCTCGGACCCTGGGCCCATGGGAGCTTGCCCACTCCACGGGGGGTTTTATGAACCGGACCCTGAGCCAAGGGTGGTGAGCCCCCCATGAAGGCGAACCGACCAGCAATCCGCGCCCAGCTCAAGAACGACCGAGCCGAGGTCGGCATCGGCACGATGATCGTGTTCATCGCTGCCGTGATCGTCGCCGCGGTCGCCGCTGCCGTGTTGATCAACACGGCCGGCAACCTGCAGCGTAAGGCCTCCGAGACCGGCTCGGAGACGACCCAGGAGGTCGCGGCCAACCTCTTCGTCCGCGACGCGATCGGATACGTCAACTCTAACGGCGCCAGCGACACCCTGACCGGGGTCAACCTGACGATCGCCCTGGCGCCGGGTGCCGAGCCCATCGATCTGTCCGAGATGGTCATCCGGTGGAAGCACGACGACGACCTCGTCGATCTTCCCTACGACGACGGCACCACCGGCACCGAGAACGACTGCCAGGACGGCTCCGAGGCCTACAGCCTGGGCGGCACCGACGCCGGCTTCGGCATCGACGTCGTCAAGGAGGCCGAGGGCACGGCCAACGGCGACCCGGCCACCGATGAGGCCGCCAACGACGAGGGCAAGGTCCTCGAGGAAGGCGACCGCGTCAAGCTGTGGATCTGCACCACGAACAGCGGCGAGGAGGTCACCACCCGCGAGACGGTCGACCTGCTCCTCTTGCCGGAGACCGGCTCCAGCGTGGACGCCTCGTTCAACACGCCGGCCACGTTCAGCGGCGAGACGTACGTCGATCTTCGCTGATCCGGTACCTGGGCTCGCCAGCTCTCTGGGGGGCTCCCCTGGGGAGGGGCAGCCCGCCCCTCCCCACGTTCTTCTCCATGTCGACCTTCCCTGATGGCCGTCTCCGCTGGCCATCGCGAGCCCCCGGCGGCTCGGGTGGACCAGGGACCCAACGGCCCTGGCCCCAAGGGGGTCTTCCCCACTGTCGGCATCCCTTTATCTCCTGGTTCCAGAACCTGGCGTGGTGAGTCCTGCATGAAGGCGAACCGTGAAGCGATAAAGCAAGACATCAAGAACGACCGCGGCGAGGTCGGCATCGGTACGATGATCGTGTTCATCGCGGCTGTCATCGTGGCAGCCGTGGCAGCGGCTGTGTTGATCAACACGGCTGGTAACCTCCAGCGTAAGGCCTCCGAGACCGGCTCGGAGACGACCCAGGAGGTCGCGGCCAACCTCTTCATCCGCGACGCCATCGGGTATGTCAACACGGGCCTGGATCCTGATGCCATGACCGGCGTGAACTACACGCTGGCCCTGGCGCCGGGTGCTGAGCCCATCGATCTGACCCAGATGATCGTCCGCTGGAAGCACAGCGATGACCTGGTCGATCTCCAGTTCGATGTCGACGACGACGATGGCGGTGCGGATGTCGTCAACGACTGCAAGGACGACTCGGCTACCCCGGTCTACTCGCTCAGCGATGCTGAGAGCGGCTTCGCCATCCTGGTCGTCAAGGAGGCCGAGGGCACCGCCACGGCCAGCCTGGGCAGCGACCCCAACGACGAGGCAAAAGTGCTTGAGGAGGGTGACCGCGTCAAGCTCCAGATCTGCCTGGACAAGACCACCGAGCAGGTCAACAGCCGCACCTCCGTGGATGTCCTGTTCATCCCGGAGACCGGGTCCCCGGTCGACGCGACGTTCAAGACCCCGGCCACCTTCGGCGGGGAGACCTACGTCGATCTCCGCTAGCTGACGGCCCCAACGGGCTCGCCATCTCTCCCGGGGCGGTTCTCGCCCCGGGAGGGCGCGCCTGCGCTCTTCTGCCTTCGGATCCTCCACCGTCTAACCGGAGCGCCGCTCCCACCACCCACCCGGTCCAAATGTCCCTGGTCCCCAAGGTCCAGAGGGGGTGGATGGGCGGGTTCCCTGTTCCCGGGTCCTGAAGTACCTCGTCTAGGCGGATTAGGTTCCGGTGAGTCCAACATGAAGGCCAACCGGAACGCCATCCACGAGAGCCTCCGCAACGACCGTGCGGAGGTAGGGATCGGTACGATGATCGTGTTCATCGCGGCTGTCATCGTGGCAGCCGTGGCGGCTGCGGTCCTGATCAACACGGCTGGTAACCTCCAGCGTAAGGCCTCCGAGACCGGCTCGGAGACGACCCAGGAGGTTGCAGCCAACATGTTCGTCCGCGACACCATCGGCTACGTGAACAGCTCGGCCAGCAACCAGATCACCAGCGTGAACTACACCATCGCGTTGGCGCCGGGTGCTGAGCCCATCGATCTGACCCAGATGGTCATCCGATGGAAGCACAGCTCCACTCTGGAGGACATCACGTACGACGACGGGTCGACCGGCGACGAGAACGACTGCCACGACGCCTCCACGCCCAAGGCGCCCGACCTGACCGCCGGCTTCTGTCTGGCCGAGGTCAAGGAGGCCGAGGGCAGCGCGACCGGTGGCACCAGCCCTAACGACGAGCTCAAGGTCCTCGAAGAGGGCGACCGCGTGCGTCTGGAGCTCAAGACCACCAGCGCTCAGGGGGTCAGCACCCGGGACACGGTGAACGTCTTGTTCATCCCGGAGACCGGGTCCACGGTCGATGCGACGTTCAAGACGCCGGCGACGTTCAGCGGTGAGACGTACATCGATCTGGACTGACCGGACGCGCTGACGGACAGCCGTCGATCGACCGGCTGTCCCTCTCCGGCCGAGAACCGGCCCAAGGGCGTCGTTCCCTTGGGCCGGAGGGCCCACCTCCTCCGGGCCCCTCGGCAGACGGTTTAAGTACCCCATCGGACCGGACCCGAGGTTGGTGAGTCCAACATGAAGGCCAACCGGAACGCCATCCACGAGCGCCTCCGCAACGACCGTGCGGAGGTAGGGATCGGTACGATGATCGTGTTCATCGC
>CAZBKU010000302.1:0-3291 GCA_964492585.1 uncultured Thermoplasmatales archaeon
GAAGGGACCGAGCTGTTGGCCGAGCGCTTGGGAGCCCCGATCCTGGCCCGGGTCCCCCTGGATCCCGAGGTCGGCACCGCCCAGGACAGCGGCACCCCTGCCGTCGAGATGGACCCGCCCAACCGGGTCTCAGAGGTCCTCACCGACCTGGCCAAGACCCTGTCAGAGCGCCTGGCCGGGGCGAGCAAGCCGGCCGAGGATTAGACGTCCCTTCCATCAACCCTTTTAACCAACCACCGCTTGGCTTGACCGATGCGAGCCCGGCGTGCGCTGGTGCTGATCGCTCTGACGGTCGTGGTCGTGGCCATGGGCCCGGCCGCCTGGAGCCAGCAGATCCCGCGGGCCACCTGCCTGGATTGCCACGAGGCCGAGGGCATGCGGTACGCGGTCATCCAGGGCACCCCGTACATCGAGATCCCCGAGGGAGAGACCCAGACCCTGGACGTGACCGTGGCCAACCCGTGGCTCCACGACATCACCGGTGCCCTGGTCACCGTGGATCTTGCCAACGCCTCGACGGTGACCTTCGAGACCCCGGATCCCCTCCACCTGAACGAGTCTGTGACCCTGGGGCCAGGCGACGACACTGCCACGTTCCCCTTCGAGGTCGAGCCCGGGGCCACCGGGGTCGTCGCCAAGATGACCCAGCCCGAGGACCAGACCGGCATCGGCGGCATCGACATCGACACGCGCCTGCAGTTCCCCGAGGCGGACACCGCCCACGCCGAACCGGACGGGGCCGCCGACCAGTCCGAGCTCGGCGGCGAGCGTCGCGAGCCCGGGCCCGCCACCACCGTCGAGCAGTACGCCTCCGAAGGCGACAACGTGGCCACCAAGGGGACCGGGACCTGGGAGCTGATCCTCGAGCTGGAGTCCGGGCCGCCGGACACGACCGCCGAGGTCGAGATCGACGTGTTCTACAACGTCACGCGGACCCAAAGCCGGCTGTACAGCGAGACCATCGGCCCCGGGGGCTCCGGCGAGGTCCCCTTCCGGATCAAGGGCACCGAGCAAGGCCCGGCCCAGGTCGACATCGACGTGACCCTCACCAGCTACTACGAGCACCCCACCGGGATCGGTGCCCAAGACGAGGGGAACCATACGATGAGCTCCCAGCTCAACTTCACCGTCGGTGAGACCCGCGAGGTCGGCGACGCTGGCCCGGCGGTCCCGCCCACGCCCCCGATCAGCTGGAAGCTCAACGCTCGGATCTGGGGCGAGGCCACCGGGTTCATCGGCTTGTTCATGATCCCGCTGGCTCTGTTGTTGGGTGGGGCGTTTGGCCGGCGTAACGTGCTGTGGGCCAACAAGATCACCGGGTCGGCCCGGTTGCGGGTGCTCTGGCACAACAGCTTGTCGTTCTTCTTGCTCGGCATCAGCTTGCTGCATCTGGTCCTGTTCCTGTACGAGGAGGTTTACGCGTGGAGCGTGGGCATGATCTGGGGCGGGATCGGGACCTTGGCGTTGATCGGGTTGGGGATCACCGGCGGGTTCCAGCGGCGCTTGGCCCGGTCGATGGGGTATGATAAGTGGCGGTTGTGGCACATCGCCATGGCTGTGGCGTTCGTGGCCAGCGTGCTGGTCCATGTCCTGGTCGATGGCGCCCACTTCGACGTCTTCCGGGACTGGCTCCGGCTCACGTGACCCCGGAACCGCGTGCCAGACCCGGGCCCCGGCCATGAGACCCGGAGCTCTCCCGACGACATGCGAGGTCGGCCCGCGACAGCCTTAAATAACACCCTCCGTTTACCGGCGGTCACCCCGGAGGAAGAGCGTGACCACTCCACAGGACGTCCCGGCAGAAGACCTGATCGAGAAGGCCTCCCAAGGCCTCAGACAGGCCGATGCGATCGAGCCACCCGGATGGGCCGCCTTCGCGCGGACCGGGGCGCACACAGAGCGTCCGCCCGAGCGGGACGACTGGTGGTGGATCCGCACAGCAGCGATCCTCCGCAAGATCTACACCGACGGGCCGCTGGGCACCGAACGCCTGGCCGGACACTTCGGCGGCAAGAAGGATCGCGGTGCCAAGCCCAACCAGTCCGTCAAGGGCTCCCGCAACGTGATCCGCACGGCCCTCCAGCAGCTCGAAGAGGCCGGCTACGTGGAGCAGACCGACGACGGCCGCAAGGTCACGCCCGACGGCCAGCGGTTCCTGGACAACGTCGCTCACGACGTCAAACAGGAGCTCGAGGCCGAGATCCCGGGGCTTGAGAAGTACTGAACGGAAGTGGACCGAACGTGGTCGATGACGAAGAGCTCGAGGAGCTCCGGAAGCGCAAGATGCGCGAACTGGAGCAGCAAGCGCAGGAACAAGGCCAGGATGAGTCCCAGCGCCAGGAGCTGGAAGCTCAGAAGAAGGCCGTCCTACGCCAGGCTCTTGAGCCTGAGGCCCGGGAGCGCCTCACCCGTCTGAGGATGGCGCGCCCCGAGGTCGCAGAGAACCTGGAAAGCCAGATCATCCAGCTGGCCGTCAGCGGTCGGCTCCAGGACAAGATCACGGACGAGCAGTTGAAGAGCATCCTGGCGCGCTCCCAAGAGAACCGCCGCGATATCAACATCGAGAGGCGATAACCCATGGGTAAGAAGAGCCTCGGCAAGAAGAAGCGTCTGGCCAAAGCGGCCAAGAGCAACCGTCGTGTCCCGGCTTGGGTCATCATGAAGACCGACCAGGAGTTCACCCAGCACGACAAGCGTCACAACTGGCGGCGAAGCCGGCTGCAGAAGGAGTGAGTGATCCAACGTGGCAGATGATCAGATCGAGCGTGTCTACACCATCCCGCTCCGCCGCACGCTCGACGGTGTGCCGCAGAAGCGCCGGGCTGGCCGTGCCGTCAAGGCGGTCCGCGAGTTCGTGGCGCGCCACATGAAGGCCGAGCCGGACGTCGTCTGGATCGACAACCCTGTCAACGAGATGCTCTGGTCCCAGGGCATCGAGAAACCACCGGCCAAGGTCCGCGTCCGCGCCATCAAGTTCGAGGATGGCGTCGTCGAGGTCTCGCTCCCGGAGGAGTAGGCCAGCGTCCTGGCCGGGTGGGGTACAGGCGTGCTTCTCCAGACACAGTTCCTAGGGCGTGAGACGCTCGGCGTCTACGCCCGCGCCACGGATGAGCTTTGCCTTGTCCCCCACAACCTCCCCGATGATCTTTTCGAGGAGGCCAACGAAGCCCTTGAGGTCCCCCTCCACCGCGTGACCGTCGGAGGGACCAGCATCGTGGGGGCCCTGGCCGCGGCCAACAGCCACGGTGTGCTGGTCTCGGACATCGTCAGGCCCCACGAGACCAAGCGCCT
>CAZBKU010000303.1:0-3284 GCA_964492585.1 uncultured Thermoplasmatales archaeon
GGGCGACCAGCACGTCGCCCATGTCGCTGAGCTTGTGGGCGATGGTCTTCTCCTTGAGGGGGTAGTTGATCGTCAGGCCCTGGGATCCGACCAGGTCCTCGTTCTCGAGGAACACGGTCCTGGCGAAACTGTTCTCGATGACGTACCGGTTGATGTCCCGGGCGACCTTCTTGGGCAACAGGTTGGCCAGGTCCTGGGCGCCGCTGGCCCCGGTGGCCATGTCCAGGTTCTCCAGATCCTCGAGGGTGAGGCTGGTGCTCACCTCAGGCACCTCCGACGAAGATGTCGCCGAGTTCGCCGGCGGCGATGTCCTCCAGGGCCCGGCCCAGCTTCTGGTTGCGGTGGATCGTGTACGTGGCGGTGCCGCCCTCGTCGACGTCCTGGTCGGCCAGCGTGGCGATCCGGCCGGCGGTGCCGCTGACCTTGACGGCATCGCCCGCGCTGACGGCGCTGGTGGCCTTGGCCTGAGCGATGCCGTGGCGCACGTAGGCCAGGTCCCTGTCCTCGCCGGCCTCGGTCGTCCGGCCCTCGGCGGCGACACCGATGGGGTCGGTCTCGTCGGCGGGTGCGGGCACGAGCTTGCCGTCGGCGTCGAACGCCACCACGTCGCCCTTCTCGATGGTGGTGCTCTCCGCCATGGGGGCGCTGTGGAAGACGCCCTGGCCTCGGTAGCCGGCGGCCACTTAGAGCACCCGCTTGACAAGGCCCAGTCGCAGCGTGTCCTGGACCGAGAGCGCCTCGAGGTCCATCGTGGCCGGGTCTACCTGGTCCTCGGCCTCCGGGGAGCCCGGTTGGGTGGCCGGGCCCTTGTCCTCCTCGGCCTCGGCCCGGCGCTCGACGGCGGCCTCGGCCAGCTCGAGCCGGAGCTGATCGAGCTCGCCCAGGTCCATGCCCAACAGCTCGGTCTGGCGCTTGTGGAGGTCGATGTCCTGACCGGCCTGCAGCTCGAGATTCATGATCGTCGTCGCGAAGCCCGCCTTGGCCCGCTCGAGGTCCAGGCGGGCCGCGTCAGCCCGCGTGACCGCCTGCTCGGCGGCGTGCTCGGCCTCCTCCTTGGCCTCGGTGGCGGCGTCGAGCTTCTCGGTCGTGTTCTCCAGGCGCGTCTCGGCTTTCGCGAGGTCGGCCCGTGCTTGCTTCTCGGCTTCCAACGCTTGGTCGCGCTGGCGCCGGAGCTCGGTGGCGGTGTCCTTGTCCATGGTCGTTCCATCCCGTCCCAGGCCGGCGGTGGCCCGGTTGAGCAGTTTGGTGAGGCGGGCATCGGGGTCCTGGCCCCGGCCCACGAGAGCGATGTGATCGATAACGAAGTCAGTGGGCAGATCGGCGACGCCGTCAGCCCCGATGTCGAGGTGCTCGGCGCTGAAGCGGAACCCGACGCTGAACCGGATGCTGCCGGGGAACCGGCGGATGATCGTGGCATGCGGTTCCAGGGCCACCTCCCCGGTGAACCGCACATCGTCGCCGACCACGTCCGTGTCTGTGACGACGCCGACCGTGGCTTCGATCCGCTCCTCGTGCAGGTCGCGGATCTGCGCCTCCACGAGCCGATCGGCGATCAGCGGAAGATGGCGCTTGGTGATCCGAACCTGCAGACCGCCCTGGGCCGTGTAGACGCCGGTTCCCACGGCCACACCCTCGAACCGCACCGGTTGCTGGACGGTGGCCTGGTGGGCCAGCTCGAACGTGTCGGCGTGGACGACGAGCTCGGCGACGGTCACGTGTCACCCCTGGCCTGGCCCCAGTCCCAGTAGTGCTCCTCGACCTGCTCGGGCGTCTTGATACCCGTCTCGACCAGCGTCTTGGACACGGTGGCGATCTCGTTGTCGTCGCGCGTGTCGACCGGGTCGAAGGTGACCGTGGCCTGGATGCCCAGGGCGTCCTCGAGCAGGCACTGGGTGAAGCGTTTGACCTGGCGCTGATAGGGGGCCACCTTGTTCCGCAGGAGCAGCTCGCGCTGGACCTGGCTGGTCGACCGGTTGGACCCGTCGGGCAGGCCCAGGGCGATCTTGGGGATGCCAAGGCCCAGGAAGATGCGGTCGGTCAGGTGCTCCTTCATGAGGTCGTCGATCTCGAGGGCCTTCCCGCCGTGGCCGAGGACGTGGATCTTGGCACCGGCCGGGAGGACCAGGTCCATCTCGGGCGGTGTCTCCTCCAACTGGGCCTGGATGGCCCGCCGGTCGGGCTCGGTGGCATCTGCCGGCATCTCGATCAGGCGGATCGGGGCCCGGTAGCGCTTCTGGAGGACCCGGTTGACCTTGCGGGCGCCGAGCATGTCGTCGATGGTCTGGAACACCGGTTGGCAGGCACTGATGCCATGCAGGTCGTCGCTGAAGAGGCGGTGGAGGGTGAAGACGTGGACGCGGTCGACGGGGATCTCGCGCTCGCTATCCCCCACGGTCTGGGCGACATGCACCAGCTCGCCCTGTTCGTCCTGGGTGAGGGTCAGGGTGCGGGGGTCGCGGACCTTGCAGAACCCGTCGCCAACTTCCATCACGCACCGGCCGAAGACCAGCGCGTTCTTGATCCACATCCGGACCTTGTCCTCGAGGCGGACATCGCGTGCCCAGCTGTCTGCCCGGTGTCGGTCCTTCTTGTACCGGGTCTGGAGGGAGAAGCCCTTGGCCACGGCCTCGGCCAGGAGGTTGAACCCGCTCCAGACCTCCTCGACGTTGAGGTAGGTCCACAAGGCCAGCTCCATGGCCTTCTCACCGCTCAACCGCTCGTCCGGCGGGTCGGTGTCCGGGACGCTGGCCGAGCCACCGCCGCGCCGTCGCGCCAGGAGGAGCTGGTGCTCCTCGTCGACGAGGGCGATCTCGTCGCCGGTGACGACGACGGCGCGGCCGGTGCCCGGTGATCCCATCCAACCTTGGCCATGGGCGGGTCGGAGATAAGCACTTTCGAGCGTTTACAGCACGGGATATAGCTGTTTTCGAGCGATTTTGCCGCAGGCTCGGTGGGAGGGGCTCGTTGACTCAGTGTACGGCACGAGCGGTGGTCTGGTGGCTACCGCTGGTGTCGTCTTCGGTGGGGCGCCGCGAGGATCCGGGCCGGGGTTAGGCGGTGTGGTGGCCGCACCGGCCGTTGGTCTTGGCCGGGAACTTGCACCGCGACCCTCGGCTGGTGATCGCCGTGCACCTTGGTCGATCATCCTGGTTCGTTGCCGCATCGTCGGGGTCGGGTGGGGACGGCGCCAGAACCCGGTTGCGGCCCGGCCGGTACTCCACCTCGACGCCGGGCGCCGTGGTCCACAGGGTCGGGGTGCTGTCGGCCAACCGCTCGAGGATCCC
>CAZBKU010000304.1:0-3282 GCA_964492585.1 uncultured Thermoplasmatales archaeon
CGACCCGCCTCCGGTAGGGCAGGCTCCGGCTGTCTGCCTCTTGGCCCGGTCGGAGAGGAAATGTAAGAATCCAAACCCGCGCCCCGAGGGTTCGGTCTGGGTCCGTCGATCCCTCTCCCGTCGGCCACCGGGGCCAACAACCGTCTGGGCGAGGAGGAAACCATGGAGCAGCACGCTAGGCCTACCTCAGCGTCAAGAAGGCCTGGAGCGGGTTCAACCTGACCGCAGAGGCCGTCGCCAATGGCTGGGATGATAGGGCCCGATTCCCACTCCCTGACGCCGCGACTTACGAATCTGCCTTCGCGGGCGGTCTCCCTGCTCGTTGGCGTGGTGCCCTAGCGCAAGGGGAGGCCCGTGCTCCTGACAGCCTTGAACTTAAGGCCTGAGCACCGCACCCAGGCCACCTGCTCTGAGGGGGAGCAAACCTCCGGCAGGGCTATGTAGCGCGGATGGCCACTCAGCTCCCATGACAGAAGGAAGATACACCGAGTTGCTGCGGCTTGCCCGAGAGGCGGATAAGAACGCCTGGATGGTCGTGGGGGAGGCAGAGGGCGGTGCCACGCTAGAACTCAGCTGGACTGGTGCCCGGACCTTACGGCTCCGCTACCGGGGCACCGACCGTACTGTCCGAGGTCCGTGGACGGTCGACCGCACCCTTGAGTGTCATCCCGAGGCCCTGGCGGTGCGACCGGCTGAACGAGCGCCGGTCACCACTGGCCCGCCCGACATAGAGATCACCCCGGATGGAGTTCGAGTGATCCTCCCTTCTCGGACCGGACCAGGGGACAGATTCGACCTCGTGCTGCCATAGCTGTCCCGTGGTCCAGCGACCAGCGCTACCATGTTACGTGTGATGGGGAACCTGGACCACCAACGATCGGGCACAACGCCTACCTTCTCACGTACTGGCCAGGTCCTTCGTGTCCGCCGGGATTCGACGCGGGTCCCACCTCAAGGGACCTGCACCTGCTCCCGGATCCACTCCAGCTCCTCGATCGCGTCATCCAGCCGGTCCACGGCGTCGTAGACCTGCCCGTTCTCAAGCAACCGGTGTGCCCAACGCATGGTGCGTGTGGCTTCCCAGGACCGGACGCGGACCGCCTTGGGGACCGTTGTCACCGCTTGACAGGACTGCTTCGGCGGTTCTGTCACATCGAAGGGTAACCGCGCGCGTCTCTCCCGCTCCTCCCGTTTGGTCTCCTCGTTCAACGCCTTGAACAGGATCGCGTAGCCGACCTCGTGAGCTTCGCGGTGGTCGACCAGCTCCTCTGGCCTGTTCCAAATGTCAAGGAACGCTCGGGCAGCGTCCAGCGACACCTCGTGGTCGTGCTCGAACTCGTCGTACCAGGCCAACGCGGACCGGGCGGCCTCAAGCTGCTCGTCGGTCAGCGGACGCAGCTCGAAGAACCGGGTCAACGCGTCTTGGAGGGTCTTGGCGAGCCGGGCCTCGGCCTCCCGGTCCAGACCTGGGGCATCCTCGACGAGGAACCCGCCTGCTCGGGCCGCCGCGTAGATCGACCGGTTGTCGAGGAGGGTCATCAGGGAGTGGAACGTCGCGTCGTACATGGGCACCTCCGGTGGTGTGGAAGAGACCTCGACCACGAAAACCCCATCGGGGGAGCGGAACCGCTCGGTCGGCTCCGGTTGGTTGGCTGCGGCTCCTGGCCAGCGCTAGACGTACGAAGCCCCGGTCCCGGCAGGCTCCTCGTCCGCGGCTTGCTGGACCGTGACGTGATCGCGCAGCTCCTGGAACCTCGGTCCATCCAGCCACTGCCTGAGCGCGCCGGGGTCCGCCTCGGCCACGCGCTCGGCCAGCGCCACCGCCCGGTCCTCCTGGCCGTCCCGCCAGGCGCATCCGGCGGCCTGGGCCGTCAGGCGGGTGTCCTCGTCCATCATGCCGGCGGTGGTCTCGTAGGCGTCGGCGGCCTCGCCGTAGCGTCCAAGCTCCTCGAGGGTCGCGGCCAGGCTGTTCCACCCTTCGATCGTGTTGGGGTAGGCATCCACCATGCGCTGGTACCAGCTCAACGCGAGCTCGTACTCGCGGGCGTGGAAGGCCTTGTCCCCGGCCCGGCGCCAGCGGTCCTCGCGCTCCGTGCGCTTGTCGGTCGTGTGGTGCGTGTACCAGGCCTTGACGCGGTCGCGCTTGGTGTAGGCGATCCCGCCCACGAGGATAAGCACACCCATCAAGGGGACCCACCACCCCAGGCTGTCTCCAAGCGAGCGTGGAGCCTGCTCGACCACCAAACCCCTGGTCTGGGCGACGTCGAAGGAGCCGTGGGGTTCCAGGACGAGCAGGCTCTGTCTCTCGTTGGAGAAGTCGCCGCGGGCCTGGCCGGCGGCCTGCTGGGCCGACAGGACGACCTCGCCGGGCCCAGAGAGGCGCAACGGGGCTGGGTCGAACCGGTAGGTCTCTTCCTCGGTGGACAGGGTCCCGCTGGCGTGCCGGGCTTGCACGCCGTCGGAGACCGTCGTGGCCAACTGGGGCCCGTAGACGCCGAGGGCCCCGGGGGCGGTCAGCTCCAGGGTCCCGTTGGTGACGTGGAGGACGGTCACGCGGGACTCGTACTCGCCGGTGGTCTCGTCCTGGACCCTGAACCCGGACCAGTGCGCCCACGCGCCGGTGTCGGAGCTGGAGACGTCCAGCGTGACGTTGTTGATGAACAGGTCGAAGGTGCCCGAGATCCGGGCGGTGGTCAGCCCTGTGGCCGAGGCCCAGGGCGCCTCGACGGTGTACTGGAAGCCGTGGAAATCCGACAACCCGGTCACCTGTTCCGAGGAGTTGCTCCACTCGATCTGGGTGAGCACCTGGTCCTCGACGACCCTGGCCGTGGCGTCCACGTCCCCCTGGCTTGCAAGGCTGGAGCTTGCGGGGTCGAGCATGCCAAGGACCTCGGGCTGGTCCTGGAAGGGGCTGATCGTGGCGGTGACGTTGGTGGCCCTGATCGTGTCGTTCCCGGTCTCCGCCTGGGCTCGGGTTTCGAGCAGCCCAGCCACCTCCGGTGAACCGTACCCGCGCTCCCAAGAATAGGAGACGTCCACGGCCTCGGCTTCCAGGCTCCCGTTCAGATCAGAGAGGCCTGGGGGTCTTGCGTGGAGGACGCCCTGCTCGGCCCGGGTGTCTACCTCCCCTCTCAGAGTGACCTTCTCGTTGGTGATCAGGCTGCCCTGCACGGGGACCGCGTCAGCGACCGGGGCCACGAAGGCGGCAGCAAAGAGGCTGAGGATCACGAGACCAGAGCCGAGGTTCCCGACAGACACAGCTATCCCTCGATCGAGATGAGG
>CAZBKU010000305.1:0-3275 GCA_964492585.1 uncultured Thermoplasmatales archaeon
GAGGACCCCTCCCCTTATGGAGAGCGCTTGCTGAGGGCCATCCACTGGACCGGCGACGCGCTCAACGCCCCCGTGCTCACTCACAAGGACGCGGATGAGGCCGAGATGGAAGCTGCCGCATCCACCGCCTCCCCGAAACCCACCGGCTTCGAGTTGTGCAAACGACTAACCAGCCTCGTGACGGCACTGGAAGCCATCCTGAAGTGGGACCCGGGGGAGAACCGGACACACGTCCTTCCCCGCGTCGAGGACCTGCTGCACGCCCTCGACCCTCGTCCCTCGGCCGCCGAGATCACAGACCGGCTGGAGGCCGCATACAAGGCCCGCAACGCTTGCGCCCACGAGGGACACGGTGAGCCCCGGCCCGAGGATCTCTCGACCATGGCCCAGGTCCTGGCCATCTTGCTGCCCGAGCTCGTCATCGTCTGCGACGACCACCTCGGCACCTGCGAGGACGTCAAGCGCCTACGTGAGAACGCGCGACGCGGTGAATCCTGGGACGACACGCTCCGGAGGACCAAGTAAGGGCCGAGTTCTCATCCGGAAGCATGGGCACCCTCCCCAAGCCATGCATTCATATATGCATCAAGTCCACTACATGCTGCGATGGCCCGGTCCGACTCTCTCGAGGAGCTGGTCCGCGACCTCCCCCCCGAGCTCCACGAGGAGGTTGAGGACTTTATCCGCTTCCTCCTCCTTCGCCGCCGGGGACCCATAGAGGAGTCCGAGGAGGAGGCCCGCGAACCGAGGTTCGAATGGGCCGGAGCACTGAGCCACTTAGAGGATGTCTCCGCCGTGGATCTCCAGCACCAAGCGCTCGACGAGTGGAGTGGTTAGGTGTACCTCGCAGATTCCAACATCTTCCTCGAGGTCCTCCTCGACCAGGATCGGGCCTCCGAGGCGAAGGGTTTCCTGGAGGACACCGCCCGGGGTGACCTTCACGTGACCGACTTCTCGATCTACTCCATCGGTATCATCCTGACTCGGGAAGGAGAGGCCGAGGCCTTCCGGGCCCTCGTCCAGGACGTGGAGGCAAGCATGACCCTTGTGCGTGCCACGTTCGACCAACTCGCCACGATCCCGCACCGGGCCGCCGAGCTCGGCCTCGATTTCGACGACGCCTACCAGTATGTGGTCGCAGAGGACCGAAGACTTCGGATCGTCAGCTTCGACGATGACTTCGATGGGACGGTCCACGGGCGCGTGGAGCCTGGTCACGTCAGACGGTAAGCGACGGTTTGAGGTCGACCGTCCGGGACGTGTGAGACTCCCTCTCCGTCGTGATCGGACGCCCTTGGTGGGGGGAAACTGCGAGGCATCCGGTGCATCGGGGGACCAAGAACTTGGACCGGCTCCCCCAGGTCTCGTGTCCTAGACTGGGACCCACTTCGCCCCCGGTGACACCACGGGCTCTCTTCAGGGTTGACCGCTGGCTAATGAGGTACCAGGTCAGACCCGCCGGCGCGGTCGCCGGGAACAGGAGCCCGGCCGCGGCCCACGTCGCCTGGTCGCCCGGCCCTCGCCCCGTCCTCGACACAGAGAGTAAACCCGTGCATATTTCTTGGGTAGCTAGCTATAGGAGATCATGGTCTCCCAGGAACATGTGGAGAAGCGGGCTGAGTTGTGTCAGAACACCCTTAATGCCGCTGACGACTCGATGTTCAAGTACCTCTCCTTCTTCGCGGCGATGCACGCCGCTGCGTTCACAGCACTGGTGAGCTCGAGGGTGGGACTGCCAGGGCACCTTGATGGGCCTGCGAGAGGAGCCCCCGGTGATCCCATGCTCCTCGTCCTTCCCGCGATCGCGGTCCTGATGAGCGTCCTGTGCTACGTCCTGGCTCGAGGTCTGTCCAAGGCCGGCGTCCAGCACAAAGCTGCAGCCCGCCACGGCCGTGGGTTGGGAGGCGAGCTGGGAGGGTTCTTCGAGGATGTCCATCCTTCCACTCCGCGGTCCGGATCCAGATGGCGTCGGTTCGTGGGGTCGCTCCTGACGGGCCGGACCCGGCTGCTCCCACGGCACGTTCGGGCCGGTGCGATCGTGACGTTCATAGGGATGCTCTGGGGCGGCTTGCTCTGGGGCCTGACCCACGGGTTCCCGCCGACCGTCCGTAGCCAACCCCCCGACCTGTTCGAAGGCGTCTGGGGCTTGGCTGGTGGCACCGTAGCCGGACTCATCGTCCTTGTGGGGACTCTCCTGCTCGTCGAGGCTGCCCTGATCCGACTGAGAACCCGCCCGGAGGATGCAGGCACCAGTACCAGTCCCGACGAAGCGCCGGCCGATCGATGAGCGATAGGTGATCTAGCCAGATCCACTGACCCCGGAACCGTTCGTCTTGTGCCGGTCTGCCAGCAACCGGCGGCCCCGTCGTTCACGGTGCGCACCAAGGTGCAGGTGTTCCTGCAGGTGGAGGAGGGACCAACACCACGAGCGTGCCCCTCGACCTCGATCAAGACTAGGCCAACGCCCGACACCACCCCCTGAACCCACCCGCGGGCAGGATCCTGTCGGCCTCTCCGCGGGCCTCCACCTCTCTTTCTCCCGTTCTCCATCCTTCCTTCCCCACCACGGTCCCCGTGGCCCAGCCCAGACCGCGAGCACACCCCTGGTCACGGCCGGGCAGGTGACACCCACCACCACACGCTCGGTCCAGGTGGTGGCCACCACCGCCAACGCCATCGAGGTGACCCACACGAAGCCCCGGTACAAGGAGTTCCACAGCGAGATCTACGCGAGCGTGGACCCCCGCGGCCAGGGGTCAGGGCCTTCCAGGCGGTGTACCCGGCGCAGTCGACCCAGGAGGTCTTCGACCTCCAGCGGGTCACCGGGAGCACTCGCTCAAGCCAAAGGCGAGACCAACCGATAGTCTAGTGGAGGCGATAACGGTCAGGTGTCCTCAAGCCACTCCCGAAGCGCGTGGCAGTTCGAGATGGAGTCCTGTTCCTCGTCGTACGCCGCCACGAAAAGCTCCCGGCCCAAGCTCGCAGCGGGGAACACCGACATCGCGTCGCTGGGAACGAGAAGGATCGCGACGACCCGACGGTGACGCTGTCGGCTTCGAAGGAACTCCAGGTATGCGATGAGGGAGTCCAGCACGTGGGTGGTCGCCGTCGATACGGTGTCCTCTCGCACATAGGCCTTCGACTCAACGACGAGATCGACACCTTCCCGGTGCAGGATGGCGTCGACGAGGGTATACGTCTCACCTGAACGATCAGCGATGACGACCCCTTGTTCCACGTCAGAGCCATCGATATCGAGGCAACGAGCCAACGCC
>CAZBKU010000306.1:0-287 GCA_964492585.1 uncultured Thermoplasmatales archaeon
GCGCGGGACGTTCGGTGGCACCGCTTCCAGCCACGTTCGTTATGAATCTGTTCCCTGGTTCATTTCTATACTATAATCTTAGAAATAGTACAAAAAAGAAATGCTTGACATAGTATTAAACGTGACGGTTCCCTTCGTGGTGTTGGCATCCGCCCGCCCGCCGAGAGCCTGCTGGGTCGACCGCCCCCCCTTCCCAGGTGCCGGGGGTTTCGCCGATCTCCAATCCGGAACCCCGGCACCAAGGGGGTCATCGTCACCAGCATCCTCATCCCGGCGGGTGGGCGTGT
>CAZBKU010000306.1:297-3272 GCA_964492585.1 uncultured Thermoplasmatales archaeon
GCCAGCCGCCCGGCGGGAACCCGGCGCACTGGAAGCTCCTCCCGGCGGGTGGGCGTGAGGCATGTTGGGGCTGAGAGCATGGTATCCGAGCAAGGACGATCCACCGTGGCCGCGTGCGTGTTGGCAGCTGTCTTGACCATGGCTGCCGTGACCGTCCTGGCCGGTGGTGGCCAAGCCCAGAGCACCGAGGACTGCCAGCAGGTCACCTTCGAGCCGGTGGACCTCCTGTTCGCCATGGACATCTCCGGCTCCATGGCCGAGGAGCTGGAAAGCGTCCAGGAGAACGCCTCGGAGTTCATCGACGAGATCGACGCCAACGTCAGCGACGCCCGCTACGGCGTGGCGTCGTTCAGCGACTACACCGGGTTCTTCTCCTACCCCGGCTACTCGGCCAACTTCGGG
Source organism: uncultured Thermoplasmatales archaeon (assembly GCA_964492585.1). Classification (GTDB taxonomy): domain Archaea; phylum Thermoplasmatota; class SW-10-69-26; order SW-10-69-26; family SW-10-69-26; genus CAYXGD01. The sequence goes on from CAZBKU010000306.1 coordinate 700, forward strand.
GCCTTCCAGGACTACCCGTGGAAGCTGAACCGGGACTTCACCACCGACACGACCAGGATCGAGAACGGCATCCGGGATCTCCAGCGCCGCAACGGCATGGACGAGCCCGAGTCCTACGCTCGGGTGCTACAGGAGGCCGCCGATCTCACCTCGTGGCGCAGCGACGCGGTGCCGGTGCTGGTGCTCTGGGGCGACTCCTACCCGCACCACGACACGTTCTTCGATGACAACTTCGGGATGGATCCCGGCAGGGACGCCGACGCTCAGACCGTCGACGACATCGACTTCCAGGACCCGCTGGCCGATCTCAAGGCGATGGGGGTGCGGATCCTGGCCATCGATGCCAACGTGGGTGCCGGCGCCCAACCGGCCGATCACGCGGCTCGGGCCGAGGCGTTCTTCCGCCACGCGGCCGACGAGACCGACGGGACCTACCTCAAGCTCAACCAGGCCGGCAACCTCTCCGCGGAGATCAACGACTTCATCCGCAACGTCACCACGCCGCCGGCCCCGGACCTGGACGTGCAGCGGCCTGAGGAGGGCTTCGTGTACGATGCCGGCATGCGCCAGGCCATCAGCGATGTCACCGTGGCCCGCTTGGTCGGGGACCTGACCTTCCAGGCCGAGGCCAACAGCCAGTGCCCTGTGGACCAGATCTCCTTCGAGGTGGAGGACAGGCCGGGCACGCCGAGCTTCAGCTGGACCGACACCGTCGACGACCCCGACGGGAAGACGTTCTCGGCCACCAGCCAGACCTTCCCCACGTCCTCGACGCCGGAGGGGGACTACCTGCTCACCGTGAACGCCACGGACGTCGAGGGCAGGACGACCACCCAGACGGTCAACCTCACCATCGAGCGGACGCCGACCTTCGAGGATCCAAGCCCGTGCCTGGGCGACGGGACCGTCGGCGGCGTCAGCCAGGTGGGCCTGAACGAGACGGTCACGCTCAAGGCCAGCTCACCCAGCCCGTTCCGAACCGTCGATCTCTCGATCGTCGACGGGCCCGGCCGGTTGACCGGGGTCACCCAGGACGAGGGGACGACCACGGCCGGCTTCGAGTGGGACGATCCCACCCCGGGCCTGCACACGGTGACCGTCGAGGCCAGCGACGGTGAGGGCAACACGGCCACGTGCACCTTCGAGTTGGACATCCACAACCCGCCGCCGACGGCCAGCTTCGGGCACGATCCGACGGTGCCCGAGGAGGGCCAGCCGGTGGGCTTCACCGACACGAGCACCGACGACAACGGCCAGGTCGTCGGTTGGTCCTGGACCTTGGGTGACGGGACCACCAGCGCCACCCAGCACCCCAGCCACACCTACCAGGACCCCGGGACGTTCCCGGTCTGCCTGGAGGTCACCGTCGACGAGGGCGCCAGCGATGAGGCCTGCACGGACCTGACCGTGGCCGATGTACCGCCACCGGTCTTCGACGAGGACAGCCCCTGCGACGAGGTCCTCGAGCGCACCAGCCACGATCCGGCCTCGGTGGACCTGGCCGCGACCTCGCCCAGCCAGCACCGGACGGTCACCCTGGCCCTGTCAAGCGGGCCCGGGACCCTGACCGACCAGGTCCAGACCGGCAACACGACCACGGCCACGTGGTCCTGGGACGATCCCCAGGTCGGGGGTTGGACCGTGGTCATCGAGGCCACCGATAGCCACGGTGAGACCTCGACGTGCAGCTTCGATCTGGACGTCGAGAACGTCCCGCCGGTGGCCGGTTTCACGTGGAGCCCCGAGGAGCCGTTCGTCGGGTCCACGGTGGACTTCCAGGACACCAGCACCGACGACAACGGCCAGATCGTCGACTGGTCGTGGGACCTGGGCGACGGGAACACGAGCACCGCCCAGCACCCGGACCACGGCTACGCCGTGGCGGACATCTTCGAGGTCTGCCTGACGGTCACCGACGACGACGGGGCCACCGACCAGGCCTGTCACGACGTCACGGTCCTCGATGGGCCTCCCGACTTCGAGGCCCCCAGCCCGTGCGTCACCGGTGACCTGGTCACCGGGGTCAGCCACGTGGGCCTCAACCAGACGACCCTGCTCCAGGCCACCTCGCCCAGCAGCGACCGCACGGTCACCCTGACCCTGATCGATGGGCCCGGCCACCTGGCCGACCACACCCAGGACGGCAACACGACCACCGCCGAGTACGTCTGGGACGATCCCGCGGCCGGGCTCCACACCGTCACGGTGCAGGCCGAGGACAACGAGGGCCAGACCGAGACCTGCACCTTCGACGTGGACATCCACAACCCGCCGCCGACGGCCAGCTTCGAGTGCACGCCGGAGTCGCCCGAGGAGGATCAGCAGGCCCTGTGCGAGAGCACCAGCCAGGATCCCAACGGCGAGATCGAGCGCTGCGAGTGGGACATCGAGGGCCCGGCCGCCGGTGGCGGAGGCGGTGCCCCCGGCGATGACCCCGTGTGCGAGATCCAGGTCACCTGGCCCGATCCGGGCACCTTCCAGGTCTGCCTGACCGTCACCGACGACGAGGGCGCCATCGAGACGGTCTGCGACGAGATCACCGTGGTCGACGTCCCGCCGCCGGTGTTCACCGA
>CAZBKU010000307.1:0-1005 GCA_964492585.1 uncultured Thermoplasmatales archaeon
GGCCTGGAACCGCTCGACGAGCGTGGTCGCCTCATCGCTCCCCATCGAGCCGGGAAGGGGACAAGGCCTTCAAAAAGGCATGTCTCGGTGTCGCGTGGATCTGACCGCGTCCCGAGACCGTTGGGGCCTTATGTAGCGGTCCCCTTCCGGGGGATGGCCCCACGCGGGCCAGGTGAGCAGATGCCGAGCGTCGACCTCGGGAGCCACGAGCTGTGGTACGAGGACACCGGTGAGGGCCCGCCGGTCCTTCTTGTCCACGGGCTCTTCTTCGACCATCGGATGTGGGAGGCCCAGGTCGAGGCCCTGCGACCCAGCTACCGTTGCCTCTCGGTGGACGTCCGGTGCCATGGCAGCTCCGGCTGCCCTGCGACCGGCTGGGACCTATGGGACGCTGCCGAGGACATGAGCGCCTTGCTCGACCACCTGGACCTGGATCAGGTCCACTGGGTCGGTCTGTCCATGGGCGGCATGATCGGTCTGCGCTTCGCCCTGGACCACCAGGACCGCCTGGCCTCCCTGGTGCTGCTGGACACCAGCGCCGAGCGCGAGGCCCGCGAGAAGATGCACAAGGCCATGGCCGGCCTGGCCCGGCTCGGTGGACGACCCCTGATCCGGCTGATGATGCCCTACGTCGCCGGCCAGATGTTCTCCAAGGGCTTCAAGGACAGCCCGGAGGCCCAGCCCTGGCTCGATCAGGTCAAGGACCTGGAACCCGATCGGGTCCACGCCGGCGCCATGGCCGTCTTCGACCGGGAGGCCCTCGTCCACCGTCTCGAGGAGATCCGTGTCCCGACCATGGTCCTGGTCGGTGACCGTGATCAAGCCACCCCACCCAGCAACGCCGAGACCCTCGAGAAAGGCATCCCCGGCGCCCGGCGCGCGCTGGTCCCCGGAGCAGGTCACATGAGCGCCCTAGAGCGCCCCGGGTACGTCAACCAGCTCGTCGGCGGGTTCCTGGGTCAGATCGAGCACGGCCAGGAACAAGCCCCCGAGAAGACCGGCGCC
>CAZBKU010000307.1:1015-3230 GCA_964492585.1 uncultured Thermoplasmatales archaeon
GCGCCCAGCAAGACCAGCCGACCGAGACGTAAGGCCTTCGACGGGAGCACCGGCCGTCCCAGGCACGGAGATCTGACGGTCACCAAGCGACAGTCGCCTCTCCTTCCACCGGTCTCTCGCGTCCGTGGTCGGGCATCGGCTAGGGCCGCGGGGAGGCCGTCTCCGGCGCCCGGAAGCATTACCACACCTGACCGTGCTGACAGGCGCTGACATGGTCGACTTCGAGCTGTCGCAGGAGGTCCGGGAGGTCCGCGACCGGGTCCGCACGTTCGTGGAGGAGGAGGTGCTGCCGGCCGAGGAGGATGCCCAGGCCAGCGACGAGGAGATCCCCTGGAAGATCGTCGAGGACCTGCGGGCCAAAGCACGCGACCGGGACCTGTGGGCCCCGCACATGCCCCCCGAGTGGGGAGGCATGGGCCTGTCGGCCGTCGGCCAGGCCCAGATCCACCAGGAGCTCGGTGTAAGCCCTCTTGGCCCCCTGGCCCTGAACTGCATGGCCCCCGACGAAGGCAACATGCACACCCTGCTCGAGTTCGGCACCGAGGCCCAGAAGGAACGCTACCTGCGTCCGTTGGTCGAGGGCGAGACCCGCTCCTGCTTCGCCATGACCGAGCCGGATGTGGCCGGCAGCGACCCCAGCCAGATCCAGACCCGGGCGGTCAAGGACGGCGACGAGTGGGTCATCGACGGCAAGAAGTGGTTCACCAGCGGCGCCAAGGGCGCGGCGTTCAGCATCGTGGTGGCCGTCACCGACCCGGATGCCCATCACTACCAGAGCGCTACCCTGTTCATCGTCGAGGAGGACGACCCCGGCTGGGAGATCGCCCGCGAGGTCGAGACCATGGGTGCCCACTTCCCCGGCGGGCACCCCGAGGTCACCCTCGACGGCGTCCGCGTCCCCGAGGAGCGCATCCTTGGCGACGAGGGGGCCGGGTTGCTCCACGCCCAGGCCCGTCTAGGGTTGGGCCGGATCACCCACTGCATGCGGTGGATCGGCCAAGCCCAGCGTGCCCTGGACATGATGACCCAGCGCGCCATGGACCGCGAGGCCTTCGGCAAGCAGCTCTCCCGCCACCAGGGGGTCCAATGGATGGTGGCCGACAGCGGCAAGGAGCTCTACCTGGCCCGGATGATCGTGCTCAACGCCGCCTGGCGCATCGACCAGGGCATGGAGCACAAGTTCGAGATCAGCCTGGCCAAGGAGTACGTGGCCAACGTGCTGGGCGACGTCATCGACCGGGCCATCCAGGTCCACGGTGCCCTAGGCTACACCAAGGACACCCCCCTGGAGCAGTTCTACCGCGATGCCCGAGCCGCCAGGATCTACGACGGGCCCGATGAGGTCCACCGATGGGTCCTGGCCCGCGAGCTGTTCAAGACCATGAAAGCCGACGGCACGACCCGCGGCCTGACCGGGGGGGACCTGTGAATGACCGAGCAGGAGCTTGACCCCTTGGTCGAGGAGACCGCGCTGCGGGCCTACCTCGAGGAGCACCTTCCCCTCGAGGCACCAGACCCGGTCTTCGAGGTCACCCGGCACGAGGCCGGGCACAGCAACGAGACGTTCTTCGTCACCTGGGGCGAGCGCGAGCTGGTGCTCCGACGACCCCCCCGCGGCGCGTTCCTGCCCACCGCCCACGACGTCCTCCGCGAGCACCGGGTCCTTTCGGCGTTGGACCCGTTCGACGTCCGCACGCCCCGACCGGTGCTCGCCTGCGACGACGAGGAGGTCATCGGCGCCCCGTTCTACCTGATGGAGCGCATCGAGGGCCAGGTCATCCGCCAGGAGCTGCCCGAGATCTGGCAGGACGACCCCAAGGCCCACGAGCTGATCGGGACCGAGATGATCGACACCCTGATCGAGCTCCACACCATCGATCACGAAGGGACACCGGTGGAGGACATCGGCAAGGGCGAGGGCTACATGCCCCGCCAGATCGAGCGGTGGAAGGACCAGTGGGCCAGGACCCGCCAACGGACCGAGGAGGTCCGGGAGGTCCCCGAGCTCGACCAGGTCGCCGGCTGGCTGGAAGCCCACCTGCCGGACACCCAACGGATCACGGTGGTCCACGGCGACTACAAGCTCGACAACGTCGTGTTCGACGGCCGACCCCCCAGGCTGACCGGCATCCTGGACTGGGAGATGGCCACCCTGGGCGACCCCCTGGCCGACCTGGGCTGGATGCTGACCTTCTGGCGCGATGCCGGCGATCCC
>CAZBKU010000308.1:0-3222 GCA_964492585.1 uncultured Thermoplasmatales archaeon
AACCCGATCTCCCGGATGACATCGACGTCGCGCACGGCCCCGTCGATGACGCCCGCGGCCACGTCGTTGACCTGGCAGCTGTGGCTGGCCAGCTCGCCCCAGACGGCCTGTTTGCCGCCCTGGGCGTCGATGACCAGGATCGTGCCGGGCTCGGCCTGGTCGATGGCCTCCACCGGCTTGGCCCAGTCGCCGTCCTTGGTGGCTACGGTCAGCACCGGCCCGGCGACCCTGTGGCCCCGCTGGACGGGCCGCAGGCCCTCCAGGACGCCGCCGCGGTGCATGGCATCGGAGACGTTGGGTGTCGAGCAGGTCAGAAGGGCCTCTCGCACACGCTCGGGGTCGAACTTCTTCATGCCCGGGGACTCGATGACCTCAAGCTGGTCGATCGAGCGCTTGATCCGGGCGGTGGCCTCGGGGATGTCCTTGGCTTTGGTGATGGCCCCGCCGACCACGATGATCCGGGCGCCGAGCTTGGCGACCTCGGGAGCGGTCTCGCTGGTCAGGCCGCCGGCGACCATGACCGGGATGTCGACGGCCTTTGCCACCTCCTGGACGAAGCCGAACTCGGTCTGGCCGCGCATCTGCTCGTCGATGCCGACGTGGAGGCTGACGAACCCGACGCCCATCTCCTGGGCCTGCTTGGCCCGCTGGACGATGTCGTCGACGCCGATCATGTCGACGACGACCTCGGCACCGTACTTGCGCCCGGCCCGGACGGCCTCGACGATCGTCTCGTCGCTGGCCGAGCCCAGGATGCCGACCATGCTGGCCCCGGCCTTGGCGGCGATCTCGCACTCCAGGGTGCCCGTGTCGGCCGTCTTCATGTCCGCGAAGATCGGCTTGTCCGGGAACCGTTTACGCAGCTGACGGACGGCCTCGAGGCCCTCGCTCTTGATCAGGGGCGTGCCGGCCTCCAGGATGTCGGCCCCGCCCTCCACGGCCTGGTCGGCCATGGCCAGGGCACGCTCGAGGTTCATCTTGTCCAGGGCCACCATGAGCCGGGGAGCCGTCGAGCTGGACGGCTGGGGCTTGGCGCCGCTCTCTGTGGATGCACCGGGGTCGGCCATCGGCCGGCCAGAGGGGCCTGGGTGGAAAAGCGTTGCGCCGGCCGGCCGGCGCTCCACACGGGGTCAGGGTGGTCCGGGTTAGCGGGGCTTTGAGCTGCGAGAACGACGGTTCCACACGAAGTCACGGTTGTGAAAAACGCTATATGTCACCTTGGAGACAGCGGCTCGGTGAGAGGATTGGAAGGTTGGATCCTTACCGTTGTTTGTGTCATCTTGATGATCGTCTCGTCGATGCCGACGGGGGTCGGGACCTCTGAGGCTCCTGTCGTGGTCGACTCGGCTGCCAGCGATGGCGACGCTGGCGACACCCGGCACGAGGCCACGCCGATAGAGGAGGGCAGCTACGAGGGCCGGTTGACGCCGGAGGTCGACGAGGCCGACATCTACACCCTGCCGGTGGAGGCCGGGCAGGGGATCGATCTGTTCGTCCATGGCCCGATGGTGGGGGCCGAGCGCCCCAACATCCAAGCCTACCCTGTGGAAGCAAGCCTCGGAGGACCCGGGGCCTGGCAAGACAGGGTGCTCGTCGCCCAAGAGGAAGCGTTGCAGCTCTCGGTGCCAGCCCAGGCCGACGGTCAGGCGGTCATCCGCATGGAGCTGTCGACCCTCGGGTTCCACGGGCCCCTCCTCGCGGACGATCGACGCGTCGGGGCCTCGGATGCCTCCTACCGGTTCGAGGTGCAGGTGGTGGACCGAGCCCCCCAAGACGATGCCGGCAGCGGCGGAGACGCAGGGGACCCGCCTGTCTCGATCGACGCGGGCACCTGGACGGGGACCTTCGATCGCTTCGACCCGGTCGATCCCTACGAGTTGCCCCCGGAGGAGGCCAACGTAACCGTCGACATCTACGACACCGCCTGCCTGGCCCAGCAGCCAGCAGACGCCTGCCTGGCCGACCATCGGGAGACACGGTACGTCGGGGACGCGGTCCGGTTCGGGGCGTTGTGGTTCGAGAACGATGCCCTCCCCGACGCGTACACGTTCGAGGTCACTCGCGAGGTCGTGGATCCGACCTCCTGCAAGACCGCTGACGACGCTGGGACCCAGCAGGATGCCCCCGGGAGCGTGGAGAACGGCCTGGAGGTGCCAGGAGAGCGTTTCCTCCACGGATGCCTGGAGGATGGCGACGATCAGGATGCCTACCTCTTCCCGGTGTCGGCCGGCGAGAGCCTCACCATCGAGCTCGGTCGGGGTGCCTGCCAGGATCTCGCCACCTCCTTCACCAGCGACGTCGACGGGCACACCCGCGGGATGCTGGACTCCGAGGAGCGGTTCGGTTCTAACCTCCTGAGCTGCACGGATCCAGGCATGGCGTTCCATGCTGGCGAGGACGGTCTCGTGGGGATCTGGGTGCGTGCCCACACCCTGGATGACGAACCCTCCGCCTACTCGTTGATCGTCCAGCGGGCCGACGGGGACCTCCCGGACCCTGCCATCGTCGGGTTCGCCATGGGTGGTTCCTCTGTCGACGTGGGCGTCGCCAAGGTCGAGAACCCGACAGCAGACCGACGCGTGGGCGACCCGGATCGCCTTCGTCACGGCTGGGTGGTCGTCGAGAACCTCGGGGACGCCCCGACGCCTGGACCGATCAGCCTCGAGGTATGGGCCGAACCGGAAGACTGCGCGTTCTCGGCGTTCCCGTTCCAGCATGGCATCATGGGCATCTTCTACGGGAGCCGGTGCGACCCGGAGCGGGTCGAGAGGGACGTGATCGACCACGAGCTGGCGCCAGGTGAGCGGGCGGCGGTGGACGTGACCTGGGACACCAGCCGGAGCTTCGGCGAGCACGTCCTCACCGCGAGGTTGAAGGCCGGGGGGTTCCAGGTCGCCCCAGGCAACGATGTCGCGACCACCGAGGCCTTCGTCCTCGTCGACGACGCGCCGGGGTTCAACTGACCGGTCGTGTCGGCGACGCTCCCACGGCCCGGCCCACCTTGGGGTCGGGTCGTCCTCCCCTGGCTCCAGTGGCCCGTCCGCCTCGCCCCGCCCGATCCATCGGAAACCCCTGGTTGAAGAACCTACCGGGTCGTTTTTCGCCTTATCAAAAAAGACAAGGGGAAAATGAAATGTATAACCGGGCCAGGGGAAGGTTGCCCGCGTCGGGGGGTCCCGGCCGCTTGCCGCTCGTGGTCCCTCGGGCGCGCGTACGGTCCCA
>CAZBKU010000309.1:0-3221 GCA_964492585.1 uncultured Thermoplasmatales archaeon
GCTCGCGGTGCTCGGCCAGCTGACGGGTGAAGGCCTCGAGCTCCTTCCCGTTGGGAAGCTCGCCCCTCCAGAGAAGGTAGGCGGTCTCCTCGAAGCTGGCGTTCTCTGCGAGGGAATCGATGTCGTAGCCCCGGTAGATCAACCGGCCCTCCTCGCCGTAGACCTTGGAGATCTTCGACTCTGCGACGACGATGCCTGCTAATCCTTTGGAGACCTCGGCCATGGTGCACCTCGGGGGGTTGGCCGGGTATGATGGCACCCTTGGTTTAACTTAACCCACGGCGCGCCGTGGAACCAGGGCAGGACGTGCCGTGCCGTGTCACGCCTCGGTCACGGGTCCTGGCGCCGACGAGCCAGCGCGGCGCCCAGGGCCGCCAGGAGGGCCAGGAAGGGAGGGAGCGGGGCCTCGTCCTGTTCGTCCGAGCCCGAGGCCGTCGGCGTGACCCTGCCGGTGGGGAGGCGGCTTGTGCCGTTCGGGCAGTGCTCCTCGGTGGTCCCGTCGCTGTGGGTATGCCGCTGGCAGGACTCGCTGCCGCCGCAGTGGGTCTCGGTGGTACCGTCCTTGTGGGTGTGCTCCTGGCAGCCGGAGGCCGAATGCTCGTTGGCCTCCAGGGGCTGGTCCGTGGCGGTGAAGTTGACCCAGCTCACAGACGTCCCACCCGGCCCTCGCGCGATGAGCCGGAGGGTGTGGTCCCCCTCGGCCAGGTCCAGGCGGACCTTGTGGCCCTTGAGCAGCTGGTCCTCGTGTCCATCGACGAAGAGGGTGAAGTTGGAGGCTGGGTTCTCGGCCACCGTCCAGGAGGCCAAAAGCGGCCCGGGCTGGATCCGGTCGCCTTCCTGGGGGTTGGTGAACGAGACATCCGGGGCGCCCGGTGGTGGCGGGAGCACGGCCACACCACGGACGACGATGGAGGACAGGCCCCGCTCGTCGATCACGCGGACGGCTGCCTGGTGGGCGCCGGCGGTCTGCGGCGTCCAGTTGTAGGTGGACCGTTGGGTCCAGTCGTCGCGTCGGAAGTCGCCTTCGACGTGGTCGAGATCCCACTCGTAGCGCACCAGGGCGTCGCCGTCGGGGTCGCTGCTCCCCGAGGCGTCCAGCTGGATGGTCTCCCCCAGCCGGGGCTTCTTGGGTGTCCAGGTCAGCTCGGCGTCGGGGGCCTGGCCCTGGTCCGGGGGCGGCGGTGGCTTGACGTCCACGGAGACCCGAGCGACGTCCGTGGCTCCCCGGCTGTCTACAGCGGTGAGCTTGACGGCGTAGGTCCCCGGCTCGTCGAAGACGTGCTCGAGGATCCGCTCCTCGCCGCCGACCTCGATCGGGTCCGAGCCGTCGTCCAGATCCCAGATCAGCCGCTCGATCGTGTCTTGCTCGTCGGGATCCTCGGTCAGCGAGGCGTCCAGGAGCACCTGCTCGCCGGCCGCGGGGGAGAGCGGCGAGGCTGTGAACCGAGCCTCGGGTGCATCGTTGAGCGCCTTGACGACGGCGCCGTAACCATCGATGTAACCGTGGCCGGAGACGGGATCCCAGCCCACAGGTCCCATCTCCTCGGCGGTCGACGTGACAAGCTTCTTGACCTCGTCGGGCGAGTACCCGCCGGAGGGCTTGACCGCCCGACCGACCTGGAACAGGATGGCAGCCAGGCCAGCGGCGTGTGGGGTGGCCATGCTTGTCCCCGACTTGGTGCACAGCTGGCTGGTCCGTCCTGACTGGTCGAGGTTGCTGTGGCACGCCGCCTGGATGCTGCTCCCTGGGGCCACCACGTCCGGCTTGCGCCAGAAGGTGTCGGCGCTGGAGTTACCCGGGTTGGGCCCCCGGCTGGAGTAACCGGCGACCGCGTCGCCGTTGCGCGTGACGGTCCCTTGGTCGTCCACGGCCCCGACGGTCAGGGCCTCCGGGGCAGCCCCCGGCGAGGTGATCGTGTTCGAACCGTCCTCCTCGTCGCTGCTGCAGCCGATGCTGACAGAGGAATCGTCGCCCGGACCGCAGTTGCCGGCGGCCGCGACGGTCAGGATGCCGGCGTTGAACGCTTTCCGGATGGCCGTCATGGCAGCATCCCGGTCCTTGGCGTCCTCGCCGTCTTTGGGTGCCAGCGACCCCAGCGACAAAGAGATGACGCGGACCGGGTAGAGAGGCAGCCCGTAGGGGGTCTCACCTGCGTTGTAGTCGATGATCCACTCGATCCCCTTGGCGATGTCGTCGGTGGTGGCCGACCCGAGATCGTTGGCGATCTTCACGTCGACCAGGTGGGCACCAGGGGCCACGCCCATGGGTGTGGCAGGGCCTCCCCCTTGGGACGGTGCGCCCCGGCCCAGGGCGATGCTGGCCACGTGGGTCCCGTGGCCGTTGCGATCATCGGGGTCGTAGCCGGGGTTACCGTTGGCATCCGTGTCCCGGAAACAGTCCCCCTCGTCGCATACGGCCATCAGCTCGGCGCCGTGGACGCGGGCGCCCTGGAAGGTGGGGTGATCGTTGTCCACGCCGGTGTCGAGCACGGCGATGGCCACGCCGGCGCCATCGAGGTCCTCCAGACCTTCATCGCTGGTGCCAGCGTAGGCCTGGACGGTCTCGGGGTTGTAGGTCGAGGAGCCCGCCACGCGGATGGCCTTGTTCGAGGTATCCAGCGCGCTGGCCACGGGGGCGGCTGCGCTGAAGAGCATGAGCAGCACCAACAGGGAGGCTGCCGCTCGGGTGCCCTGGCTCGACGGGTCCGGCATCCACCGCTAACGCCCACCAGCACCTTCTTAAATGTTGTTGCAGACGGCGTGCCCACGGATCGGCGTGTTAGGCTTCCCAGAAGCGCCAGGTGGTGCCATCCTCGGCCGTGAGGAGCTCTGGTTCGCCGATGATCCCCGACAAGTCGGCCAGCTCGTCCTTGAGGACCTGGAGGCCCAACCGGCCCCCGGTCCCGGCCACCGCCCTGGCCAAGGGAGGTTGCATCTCCTCGGGGCAGCGCACAGCGTAGACGAGGTCGGCACCCTCGTACAGCCAGGGCGTGGGCTCGAAGATGTCCTCCTCCATGGTTCGCACGCTGTCCGGGGCACCGACCAGCCGGCCGCCATGGACGTCGGTGGCCACGGCGGCCACATCCGGTCGGCGGTCGAGGAGCGCCTGGAGCGTCTCCCACCGGGCGCCGACGCCGACCTCCACCACGCGGGCTCCCTTGGCCAGCCCGTCCACCACGGTTTCCGGCAGCACGAAAGGAAATATCCCCGCACCCACGTAT
>CAZBKU010000310.1:0-3216 GCA_964492585.1 uncultured Thermoplasmatales archaeon
CGTCCGAGCGGGTGGAACTGGCGCTCGGTCCTGGATTCCGCTAGCGCATGGACCGCCTGGCAACGCCCCGTGAGGTCCCTCCCCCAAGCCGGTCGGTCCGTCGACGACAAGCGCCTCCCGCGGAGGCCCCCATGATCCCCCGTGTCAATGACGTGGCGATGCCGGGGATCCTCCACCTAGGCCGGTACCCACAACGCGGCGTCGGTCCCCCCGTCCACCAGCTCGACCCGACGCCTCCGGTCGCGACCCAGCGGGCTGCCCATGCCACGACCGCACCGGGCCTTGCACCCGGAGACCCTTCGAACCACCGTCTCAGGACCCGCGTGGGTCCTCCGGCACCCTACCCACCACGCCCTCGAAGCCTCCGTCGAAGGTCGCCACCAGGGCGTCGTGCTCGCGGGCGTGGAGCACCAGGGTGGCATCGGTCAGCGAGAGGCCCTGGTCGTGGTGGCTGATCTGGAGCTCGCCGGCGGCCTGGTGGTCCTCCAGGCTCGTCGAGAGCACCTGGAAGGGACGCGGGAACCCCTCCCAGGGACCCCAGAACAGCTCGTGGAAGGCCACGAGGAGGGCCCGGGTCTGTTTGCGCCGGCGGATCAACGTCATACCCTCATCGTACACGGTGTCGGTGGTCAACAGCATGCCATGGCGGCCGGCCAACAGCAGCTCCAGGAGCCTGGAGGCTCGATCATGCCGGCGGTCGTCGGGGTCCATGTAGGAGACCAGGGGCCCGGTGTCCAGGACGACGGTCATCCGTAGACGACCTCGTCGACATCGTAGTCGCCGGTGTCCCCGGACGGGACCTGGAGCCCTCGCAACCGGTCGATCTCCTCTTGATCCAGGGGACGCCAGGCGGCCTCGCTGAGGAACTCGCTACGGTGGCGCTCGAGGTAGGCCAGGCATCGGTCGAGCAGCTCCTCTTGTGTCGGGCGCTGGCCCCGGCTGCGATGCCAGGCCTCCTGCAGGCGCCGCATGCGCTCCTTGGCGTCGTCACCGATGCGGACCGTCGACGGCATCGTGTATGCTGTTACACCGTCTGTATAAAAATATATCGCAACCGGTGGGTGATGTGGGGTCAAGGCTCGGTGATCGGCAGGTTCCCCCGGGCTGCCGACGGCCAGGTTGGGTCAGCCACCCGGGCGCGTGGTGCGGCCTCGGCTGCCGGTCGCGGGGCGCTGGCGTGGCCTACCTGCCATCAGCGTGGCCAGGCCGGGATGAGGCAAAAGCGTTCGTGTGTCGCACCACACCACGTCGGCGAGGCCCAGCCGAGAAGGGGTTAGGGGGCGGACGCCCGCCGATGTCCAGCCCGCGACCCCAGCAACGAGCTCAGGGAGCTAGCGGGTTCTCGGGCTGGTCGAGACGCGTCAACCCCTCGACCGCGTCGAAGCCGCTGTCGAAGCTGTAGATATACGAGATCCCGTGGTGCCGGGCCGAGGCGACCTGGACCGCGTCGGCCAGGGAGAGCTGATCGTAGGTGCGGAAGATCTCATGCCCGGCCTCCCACACCGCCCTGGGGTCCCGCACGAGGTGGAAGTTGGCCCCGGCCTGCAACCGATCGAGCATCGCCAGGGCGTGGTCATGACCCACGTCCCGGTGGAGACCGTTCATCGTCTCGATCAGGACGACATCGGGGACGACCAACGCTGGGAGCTCGCCGTGGTCTGCACCGCTGACGATCGCCAGCCCCGCCTTGTGGCGCTGCCGATAGGACCGGCCGCCAGCCGCGTAGAGGACCATCGTATCCACGATCGCCCGGTCTGGCGAAGGTTCAGGAGCCGGCGCCGAACCGGTCGTGCTCGTCGACGACATCCACGGGCTCCTCGGAGGCGCCCGGCTCGAAATCGTCGAAGACAGCGGCCGGTCGCCGGACCAGCTCGACCATGAGCTCGCCATCGACGATCCGCCAACGGATCACATCCCCATCCTCGATCCCCAGCTCACGGCGGATGTTGGCCGGGATCGCCACCTGATTGCCGGAGATCTTACCGTCACCGGCAGCCTGGACCTCGGTCATCGACCGACGATGAGCCTCAGCGGTACATCAACCTGGTGTAACATCACACGAACGAGGATGTGGAGGGGCTGTCCTCCCCGCCATCAACCCGGCCAAGCCGGGATGGGGCAAGAGCCTTGGTGTGTCGCGGGCGGCAGCGATGAGCGAGCCCAGCTCCCGACGCTCCCGACCGTCGAGGCCTGGCGAGGCTTCCCCACCACCCGCCCGGAACGCTGGGTGGAACGAAGAGCGTGACGAGGCGCGACCGATGGGCTGCAGACGTGGGTGCCATCCTGGACGACCGTGATCCTCCTGAGGAGGTGATGGCTACACCGGCCCCCGGAACCGGCGGGCCCGCGGGCGCTCCAAGGGCCCCGGATCACGTCTCTCCCCCAAGCCGGTCGGTCCGTCGACGACAAGCGCCAGCCTCGGAGGCCCCCATGATCCCCCGTGCCAACCACGTGGCCGGGTCTGGACCCTTGCCCTATGCCGACACCAGCCACGCGGTGTCGGTCCCCTCGTCCACCAGCTCGACCCGGCGCATCCAGTCGCGACCCAGCGGGCTGCACATGCCACGACCCAACCGGTCCCCGAAGCCGGAGAACGACCAAAACGTCGGACATCCTCGAACGATCGTGGACCCGATCGCATCGCACGTCATCGGTAGGCCCCCAACCGAGACCCGTGACCCGAGACCCGGGAGCCAAGACCACTCTATAAGTATGATTATGATAATCTAACATATGGTCGCCGTGTTCCTGAACCGTGGACAGGAGCTGGCCAGCCTCCGCGGGCTCTTCGAGACCCCCTCAGCGAAGCTCTGTCGGCTCTACGGGCGCCGCCGCTTAGGCAAGACCGCCTTGCTCCGGCAGATCCTCGAGGAACAGGGGGGCCTGTTCTTCACCCTGCCAGAGCAGTCCCCAAGCGGCATCCTGCGTTCCCTCAACGATCAGCTTGCGCGGGAGACCGGTCGCGGCTACCGGTACGAGAGCCTCGAGGCGTTCCTGTCCGACCTCCCCAACCACGGCCGGCGGTTGGTTGTGCTCGACGAGTTCCAACGCCTCCGGAGCGGGGGGACCGGGATCGAGTCGACCCTCCAGACGATCTGGGACAACCACCTCCAGGACACCGACCTCATCCTCGTGCTCTGCGGCTCGGTGATCGGGATGATGCGCGCCCTGGACGACGCCAAGGCCCCCCTCCACGGACGTTTCTCGTGGGACCTG
>CAZBKU010000311.1:0-3212 GCA_964492585.1 uncultured Thermoplasmatales archaeon
CGCGTGGCCGCGCGGGCCCGCCGCACGTCGGCCTCGGTCTCGGCCTCCATGAGCGCCCGGTAGGCATCCAGCTCGGCCGAGCCCGTGTAGGAGGCCGGTGGGACACCGGCCGGGGCCACGGCCACGACCCGGTCGGTCCTGTCGGGATGCCGTAGGGCCAGCTCGAGGGCGACCTGGCCACCCAGCGACCCGCCGACGACGTGGACCTGGTCGATGGCTAGCTCGTCGAGCAGCTCGACCAGCGTGGCCACGAAGAAGGCTGGCGTGTAGCGACGGCCGGTGGGCTTGCTCGACCGACCGAAGCCCGGCAGGTCGGGGCAGAGGACCTGGAAACGATCGGCCAGGCGCTCAGCGATCGGTACCCAGGAGGTCCCGGCGCCGCCGAGGCCATGGAGGAAGAGCACGGCCTGACCGGTCCCGGCTTGGGCGAGGTGGATGGAGCGGTCGTCGAGGTCGATCGTCCGGGTGTCCATCAGGGGGTGGAAGGCTGGGGGTCACCTGGGTGCTTCGGGTGGTGGTCGATCCGGCAGGGCCCCTAGCGAGCCGAGCTGGAGGGCGGCGCGTCCATCCCAGCGCTCCGGGTCGGCGTTGGCTGTCGGGCTCAGCCCGCGGAAGACACGTGGAGCTGAACGTAGCCAGAGCATCGTCGTCGTCAGTCCGCGGGACGATCCTCCGCCGGGTCCTCCCAGGTCCCCTCGAGCCGGTGGGCGACCTCGTCCATACCCCGGGCGGGTGTCGGATACTCGGAGGTCTTCTCGCGGGAGGGTCCGGGACGGCGTGTCACGTTGGCCCTGTCGTCCCTGCGATCACCAGCGACCGACGGAGGCATCCTCGCGTCAGGTCCCCTCGTCGCGACGCACGTACTCGGAGAAGGAGTCGAAGCTCATCTTGAACCGGTGGTTCTCCTCCAGGTCGTCCTTCAACCGGTCGGCCTCGTCGACGGACACCAGGCCTTGCCGGATCGCCTTGATCAGCAGGTCTGGCGTGGTCAGGGGATCGTTGCCACCCAAGCGCGCCTTGGCTTCTGCCTTCGCTCGTCTCTGTTCGTCGGTGGCGACCTCCCACCCCCGGTCCTCTGCCAGGGCGATGCAGGCCGCTTCCCCGTCCCCGACGTGATCGGTCAGGTCGCCGAAGATCTCGAGCGCGGGGTTCTGCTTCACCGCGATCTTCTCGATGTGCCCCTCCTCGATGGCCGTTTCGACCCGCGCGCGTTGCTCGGGCTGTTCGAGCTCGGCGGCCACGTGCTCGGTGACGATGAACTCGAGCCCCTCGAGCTCCTCAAGGAGGTCCAACCTGCCGACGTTCAGGAAGTTGATCAGGATGCAGGTGTCGATGACGACCCGCCGCGCGGTCTCCCCGGTCATCCTGCCTACCCGAGCGGACGCGCCTCGGAGGGGGCCACGGCATCCGATCCTTGCGACAGAAGGTCACCGATGAGATCCTCGGAGAGCCCTGCCTCGGCTGCAAGTTCCCGGAGCTTGCCCTGCGAGATGATGCCGTGTTCGTAGGCCGAGAGTGCGACATCGAGGAGCCACTCTGACAGGGGTCGCCGGGGCTCTGCGTCCGCGATGGCGCCATCCCAGAGCTCCTTCTGGAGCCTCCTGGCTGCTTGCTCCCCTGCGATCAGCTGGTCTCGGCGATCGGCGTCGACGAAGCCAGTGGCGTTGTGGAGCTGGTAGACGGTCGCCCGGTAGCTGACCCCGAAGTGGTGGGCCAGGAGCGCGGCGTCGAAGATGTCGATCTCTGGTCTGGCGTCCTCCCGGTGGCGAAGGAACCGTTCGATCCCCGCCGGTGGCAGGAGGAACTCGATGGCGAACGCGTTGGCGCGCTGCTCGACCCGGCGGTCGTCCTGCCGGCGGCTGATGTGGGGCCCGCGGTCCCGGTCGAGCAGGGCGTGGCAGTACTCGTGGGCCAGAGAGAACCGGCGGCGGACCGGTGCCTCGTCCTCGTTGACGATGATGACGGGTCCGGCGTCGGGATGGTCGAAGAAGAGCCCAGAGATCTCGGACGGGAGACCGTGCTCTGCGACCCGGACCCCCTGGCTTGTGATGAGCCCAGCGAGGTCGGCCACAGGCTGGGCGCCGAGGTCCAGGCGTGTGCGCTCCTGGGCGGCCAGCGCCCGGCCCTGCTGGATCGCGAGTTGCGTGCTCCGGAGGGGCGGGCTCTTGTAGGGGATCAGGTCGGTATCGGGGCCCTCCCCGATCTCGCTCTCCAGTTTGGCCACGATCGTGCAGAGGCGCACGCAGTCCCGCACGGTCTTGCCCAGCCCCTCGTCCTCACGCAGGGCCGGATCGGACCGGAAGTGGGCGACGATCTCCCCCAGCTCCTCGCCATCCTCACGGAAGAAGTCCGAGACCTGGTGGCCGTACAGGCGCGCGAGCTGGGAGAGCTCGAGGCTGGTCACGGATCGGTTCCCTTGCTCGATCTGGGAGATGGCCGACCGGGGGAGATCGATCTCGTCGGCGACCTCCCGTTGCGTGAGGCCGGCGTCCTTGCGTGCTTGCTGGAGGCGCTGACCTAGCGTGGTGGGGGAGAGGGGCATGATCCCAGGTCCGTTCGTTTTTCCACCAATCATTTGGTCTATAATAAGATAAATGTTCGCCAATCGGTCGTAGCGGGGGTTCGGCACGTCCCAGCGGGTCCCGGGGCACGTGTGTGGTGCCAGGGGGCCTGGAGGGGGTCGGCATCTGTCATCAAGTCCACCGGATGGTCGCAGCGGGTATGAAGGGACACGCCAGGGCGCCGGAACTACCGTCCTTGGCGTCCTCACGACCACGTCGGCTCCATCCGGGTCTGGCCAAGCGGGTGGGAGGCAGAACGGGAGGGCGTTCGAGGGTCGGGTGGGGGAGGGGAGAGAACTTCGTACGCCGTGCCGAAAACACCTACCATCTGGCCAGGGGCTCTAGCCTTCGATGGCGTCAGGGCCCTCTGCAGGAACGGAAGCGGGCGCACGCCGGGGCGGGATCCCAAGCGTGGTGGCGGATCATCCGATCCGTACCGCGACCGGTTTCCTCCTCGCATCGGTCCTTGCCTATGTCCTTGCTGGGGCCCTCATCGAGGAGGGTGTTCGGTGGGGTTACCTTCTGAGGGTGATCGGTTCCATCGGTGTCTGGGGCTCCCTGGCGTGCGTCGCGTTCGTGTTCCTTCGGAGCCCGATCAAGGCGGCCCTTGCCGGCGCGGTGGCCTACCTGGGCACCGGGAGCCTCCTGTAC
>CAZBKU010000312.1:0-3206 GCA_964492585.1 uncultured Thermoplasmatales archaeon
GACCCCAGCCGGCGCCGGACCCGTGCCACGCGCAGCCCACCCGGGAGCAGGTAGGCCCCGACCGGTCCGGGCTCGATCGTCTGCCAGGCCGTCTGTTCGGACTGGGGACGACAGACGGACCAGCTCACGACCGCTCTCGACACCGGTCTCCACCAGGAGACCTGGTGTCGGAGGGCCTTAGCGGACCAGCCCCATCCAGACAGGACTTTTATACTGGGTCCCTCCAAGCTGGTACAGGGCCAGTCATGGGGACACCCCGTCGAGTCTATACTGGCATCGCGGGCCTCGACGCCCAGCTGGGGGGCGGCGTCCCCCCAGGTAGTTCTATCCTTCTTCTAGCAGAGTCCTCCAACGCCCTGTACACGTTCCTCGACGAGCTGGCCGGCTTCGGCCTTGAGCAAGGGGAGCAGGTCCTCTGGTTCGAGCTTGACCGCCCCTGGAGCCTCCTGCAGCCCTCCTTCGAGTCTTCCGCCAAGAAGGCTCGCGGGAGCCTGACGATCCGCCACGCCTACGAGCCCAGGATGGACGCGTACTCCCCCAACGGGTCCGGCCTGGACTTCGATGCCATCGGCGCCGAGGATGTCCCCTCTCTTGCCGCCAAGATGCTGGCCGAGGCGGAGCCCAACCGCCACCGGTTGATCATGTCCTCCTTGAGCACGCTCCTACAATCGGTCCCCGCCAAGGAGGTCCAGGGCATGGTCCGCCAGCTCGTGGCCATCGGCCAGCAGCTCGGCGGCCTCCAGATCTTCACCTTGATCAAGGACGCCCATCCCCCCGACCAGGTGGCCTTGCTGAAACACGCCTGCACGGGGGTCTTCGAGCTGGGCATCGAACGCAAGGGGTTCGGGTTGTACTCCTACCTCAAGGTGGAGAAGCTGCTCGGCGTGCCGGATGCGGCCCGGTTGCTCTTGTTCAACGAGACCGAGAACGGGCTGCGCCTGGAAAGCACCCGGCGGGTCTTCTGATCTGCCGGGTCAGTCGGCCGGTCGCCGCTTGAGCTCGGTGTCGCAGATCGGGCAACGCCCCTTCTCGGTGCCCTCGTGCACCTTGCACCCCGGACAGTACCACACCCAGGTGATCGTCCGGCTGATCCCCTCCTGGGCGAACGGCTGGGTCTCCACCCCCAGGACCGAGGCGACGTTCTGGACCGCGTAGTCGTCGGTCACCAGGACCGCCTGGTGCTCGCCGGCCAGGGCCAAGGCAGCGATGTCGGCCTCAGAGAGGACGTCCAGGTCGCCGGTGCTCGACGCGTGGTCGCGCACGATGGTCAGGGCCCCCTTGCCTGGGAACGTGGTGACCAGGCCGCGCTCGAGGACCTCGAAGTGGGTCACGCCATGGTCCTCGAGCTCCTCGAGCACCTCCGGTGGGATCATGCACCGTGCACCCTCGGGAGGGACGTAGCCCTCCATCAACGGCCCTGTGTCGACGACGTACCGGTCGGCCACAGGCCCCCTAGGCGGCATCTCGCCAAGAAGGTGAGGGGTCCATCCCTACGTGCCTTGCAGGAGGTCGTAGGGACCCACGATCGACCCGGTCAGCTCGAGGCCCTTGATGACGGCCTGGGAATCGACGATGCACCGGGTGAGCTTGGCGTCTTCAACGGCGGCCTCGGGTAAGAGGATCGTGTCCTCCAGGGTGCTGTCCACCGCTGACGCGCCGCGGAACACGTAGACGTTGTCCCCGATCTCGCAACCGTCGACGGTCCCCTCGATGTACCGAGCCCCCTGGATCCCTGCCAGGGCGTCCAGGTAACCGGTCGGGGTCCCGATGTCGTGCCAGGCCTCCTCGAAGGCCCAGGCGTAGACGGGGGTTCCTTGGGCTACGGCCCACTCAAGGATCCTGCCGGGGGCGTCGAACATCTCCCGGGGATCCTCGGAGGCTTGGGCGGCCTTCTTGTAACGGTCGAACAGGTCCTGCCATCCGGCCGGGTAGTGGTAGAGGGCCGTGGCGGCCAGGGTCGTGGGCGGATCGTCCGGTTTCTCGTGGAAGGCCTCGACCCGTGTCCCGTCGGCTAGGTCCACGATACCCAACTGGGAGGCCAAGGTGTCGTCCTCCAGGTCCTTGACCGCGACCGTCGGGCCATCGTTGTCCCCGGCGGCCTTGGCGAAGCTGGCCAGGTCGAACCCGTAGTAGTTGTCGCCGGCCACGACCATCAGGGGCTCGTCGTCGTCCAGCTCGTCGGTCAGCTGGATCAACGCGCCCAGAGCACCGGGCTTCTCTTCCTCGCTGGTCTGCTCCTCGATGGCCAGCTCGGCCCCATCGCGGTCTCGGACGACCGGGGCGAACTGGTCGGCGAAGAGGGCGTTGGTCGACACCAGGACCTGGCTGCAGACCGGAGCCAACTGGTCGAGCAGCCGCTCGATCAGCGTGACGTCCCCGATGGGGAGCAAGGGCTTGGCCCGGTTCCGGGTGATCGGCCACAAGCGAGTCGCGTGTCCGCCGGCCAACAGTATCGCGCGCACGGTCCCCAGTATAGCCTCGTGGCCTTAAGCCGCTTGGCACGCGTCTCGTAACAATCAAAGCAGGCGGGCTGCCTGGCGGTCTCGTGCAGGTCACCGTGAACATGGCCACCAGCCTGGATGGGCGCGTGGCAGGCCCCGGCGGCGCACCGGTCGAGCTCTCGTGTCCCGAGGATTGGGACCGCGTGCACCGTCTGCGGGCCGACCACGACGCGATCCTCGTGGGCATCGGCACCGTCCTGGCCGACGATCCCCGGTTGACGGCTCGCACGGATCCCCCACCTGATCCTCCCCCTCTACGCGTCATCCTCGATTCCAAGGCCCGGACCCCGACCGAGGCCAACGTCGTCGACGACAGCGCGCCGAGCTTGATCCTGACCGCGGCCGCGGGGCTCGGACCGATCGGTTCGGCCGAGGTCGAGCAAGCGGGCACGGGCCGGGTGACCGTCGACGAGGCCGTCGACCGTTTGGCCGGTCGCGGGATCTCCTCGATCCTCATCGAGGGAGGCCCCCGCGTGGTCCGAAGCTTCCTAGAGGCCAGCGTGGTCGATCGCGTCCATCTCTACCTGGCCCCCCGGATCCTCGGGAGGGGCCCCAGCCTATGGGAGGCCCTGGAAGGGCTCGAGGTCGAACTGGTCCCGCGCACCCGGAGCCCCCTGGGCGCCGGGACGCTGCTCTCCTACGGGGTCGAGCGATGACCGACGACCGGCCACGGTTCGTGGCCGACGAGATGCTGGGCAAGCTAGC
>CAZBKU010000313.1:0-3181 GCA_964492585.1 uncultured Thermoplasmatales archaeon
TCTGGTCCGTGGTCATCAGCATCGAGCTCGCCGATCTCGCGTTCGCCATCGACCAGGTCATCGTCGCCGTGGCCCTGACCGAGGAGATCGTGCTCATCATCGCGGCCTCCCTGGTGGCCATCCTGTTCCTCCGGCTCAGCGCCGTCTACATGGCTCGGCTGATGGACTGGTTCCCGCGGCTCGAGCAGCTGGCCTACGTGGCTGTCGGGTTCGTGGGCCTCAAGCTGGTCGTCGTCGACGTCGCCCACCGGATCGGGTACGAGAGCTTCGAGATCGCCAAGGAGATCTCGATCGGCGTGACGATGAGCCTCTTGGTGGTGCCGATCGTGGTCAAGCTCCTCTGGGACTGGCTGGTCGGGGACACCGACGTGGTCGGTTGAACCGACAGGTTGAAGCCGTACACCCAGATGGTGAACCATGCTTGGGAAGGAGAGGAGACCCAGGGCCGTCATCGCAGTGATCTTGGCGTTGCTGCTCCTGGCGGTGGCCGGTGCCGGCTGCATCGGCGAGGAAGAGCAAGGACCCTCGGAGGACGACGGAGCACCGCCCACGGGTTCCGACGGGCAAGCCCGCACCCAGCTAGCCTGGGGCCTGGAAGCTTGCGACGTCGTCGTGGCCGTGATCCCGGTCGACGCCGATGCCCTGTCAGAGCACCTGCCAGAGGGCTTCGAACCGATCTCCGGGGAGGAGGCCTTCGGGTTGCCCCCGGACCTGCGCGGCGAGGCGGCCATCGGCTTGGAGACGTTCTCCTGCGACAGCGGCGCGGGCCTGGATGGCACCATCGAGGATCTAGCCTACGGTGCGATCTTCTCGCCGGTCGAGCCGCCGGCCGACGCGTCGGGCCCCGACGGGGAGATCTTCTTCTTCAAGTGGGAGACCCTGGTCCCCGACAGCGACCGGCGCCAGCGGCTCTCGGACGCGGGCCTGCCCGTGGTCGACGGGAGCACGGATCTGGCCGGGCTCGAGGCCACGCCTGCCGGCCACCTCTTCGATGTCACGCTCACCTTGGGTGATGGGACCTACACGTTCTCCGGGAGCGCGGCCCAACCCGCCGAGGACTTCCGCCAAGGCTTCGAGTTCGTGGAGTACCAGACCGCCGACGGAGGCTTGGCCACCTGGTCGACCATGGAGAACGCGGCCACCGATGCCAACTCCGGGACCGGCATCGTCCAGTTGCCCGTCGGGAGCTGGACGGCCGATGTCGTCGGGGCCGAACGGAGCCAGGCGTTCATGGTCGCAAGCACGGACGTGACCTTCGAAGAAGCGATGATCACGCTTCCGTGATCACAGTGCTCGATCGGACGAGACAGGGATCGATCGACCCGTGATCGAGGCCCCGGGAACCGGGCCGGACGGGCACGTCAGGCCTCGTCGTCGGGTCCCGCTTCGTCGTCCTCGTCCTCGCCGTCGGTGAGCGGGGTGCCCAGGACCTCGATCCCACCCATGTAGGGCCGCAGGGCCTCGGGCACGGTCACGGTCCCATCCTCGTTCTGGAAGTTCTCGAGGATCATGACCATGGCCCGGCTGGTGGCGATGGCCGTGGCGTTGAGGGTGTGCACCGTCTCCTTCTCGCCGCCGTGCTTGCCGCCGCGGACGTTGAGCCGACGAGCCTGGTAGCCGGTGCAGTTGGAGCAACTGACGACCTCCCGGTAGGTCTCGGCCCTCGGGCTCCAGGCCTCGATGTCGTACTTCTTGGCGGCCACGGTCCCGATGTCGCCGGTGCAGACGTTGACGACCCGGTAGGGCAGCTCGAGCGCTTGGAAGAGGTGCTCGGCGTTGGCCAACAGCTCCTCGTGGAGCTCCCAGGAGGCCTCGGGATCGCAGAAGATGAACTGCTCGACCTTGTTGAACTGGTGCATCCGGAACAGGCCCCGGGTGTCGATGCCGTGGGCCCCGATCTCCCGCCGGAAGCACTGGCTGATGCCGGCCAGCTTGACCGGCAGGTCGTCCTCGTCGATGATCTCGTCCATGTACATGGCGCCCAGCGGGTGCTCGCTGGTGGCGATCAGGTAGGATTCCGGCGTCTCCCCGGTCTCCTCGATCTTGTACATGACCGTCTCGAAGTCGCCCAGGTCGGTGACACCCTCGTAGGGCTCCCGGCGCATCATCAGGGGCGTGCTGGTGGGCGTGTAGCCCTGGTCGATCAGGTGGTCCAGGGCCATGCGTTGGAGGGCCAGGTCCAGCTTGAGCAGGTCGCCCTTGAGGTAGACGAACCCTGCCCCGCTGACCTTGGCGGCCCGCTCGAAGTCGGCCAGGCCCTGGGCCTCGATGAGCTCGCCGTGGGGGACCAGCTCGTGGTCGGGGACCGTGGCCTCCCCCCAGGTCCTCACGGTCTCGTTGTCGGTGTCATCCTCGCCGTAGGGGACGCTCTCGTGCAAGAGGTTGGGCAGCCGCATCAGGCCGTCGTCACGCTGGGCCTTGAGCTCCTCGACCTCGGCTTCGATCTCTTCGATCCGGGTGCTGATCTCCTGGGCTCGGGCCTGCTCGGCCTGGGCGTCCTCGCCGGCCTTCTTCTTCTCGCCGATGGCCCGGCCCAGCTCGTTGCGCTCCTTGCGCAGCTCCTCGAGCTCTTGGAGGAGCTCGCGCCAGGCAACGTCGGCCCCGCGGACCTTCTCCAGCAGATCGATGATCTCCGGGTCCTGTCTCCGGGAGAGGTTGTCCTCGACGGTCTCGTAGTCCTCCCGGATCTGCCGGATGTCGAGCATGGTGGACCTGCCAGGCCGGAGGGTCGCCTAAGGGTTTGCGTCTTGGCGGCCATGGCTGTCCGCTGGGTCGGGGCGGGTCAGAGCACGCCCGCCTCGACCAGCTCGCCTTTGAGCACCTCCTCAACGTCCCGCAGGTGCCCGGGGAAGATGCTGACCACCGTGAATCCGTGCTCCTCGTACCGATCGATCTTCTCCAGCATCCGCTGTTCGTAGCTGGGCTGGCTGGCCAGGCCCCAGTACTCGACGACCACGTC
The DNA here is from genome assembly GCA_964492585.1 of uncultured Thermoplasmatales archaeon. Classification (GTDB taxonomy): domain Archaea; phylum Thermoplasmatota; class SW-10-69-26; order SW-10-69-26; family SW-10-69-26; genus CAYXGD01. The sequence continues at coordinate 2,960 of CAZBKU010000313.1, forward strand.
GGTGCCCTCGAGGTGGAAGTCCGGGGTCAGCCCGCCGGCGAGCTCGGGCTCGTAGGCGAAGGCCAGGCCCTGGGCCGAGAGCCAGTTGGCGATCCGTTGCTCGCCCTTGCTGGCCACCCACAACCCCTCCCGGGTGGGCAGAGGGCGGCCTTTGGGGTGCTCGCGCCTGGCGGCCCGGGCCTGGCCGCGGGTGACACCCCACCAGACCAGGGCGCCGCCGAG
>CAZBKU010000314.1:0-1284 GCA_964492585.1 uncultured Thermoplasmatales archaeon
TGGACAAGTTCACGAACCTGCTCGTGGAGTGGACGAGCTACGTGCCCGGCTGGCTGGTCGACGTCGTCGGCGACCCCCAGGTGTTCATGTACATCGTCGGCGTCATCGAGATCATCGCTGGCATCGGCATCCTGACCAGGTGGACCCGGGTGTTCGCCTACGTGGTCGCCGCTTGGCTGGTGGGCATCGCCTTCACGCTGGTCACCAAGGGCGCCTACGATGTTGCTGTCCGGGACGTCGTCATGGCCATCGGGGCGCTCGCGCTGGCCCAACTGTCGGCCATGCCGACCATCGAGGACGCGATCGACCGGCGGGACAGGGCCACCGGCTGACCTCGGGTCCACCCTGGGGCCGGACCGTCGCCACGGGGGCAGATGCCTCCGTCTCCCTGTTTCTTCACCAGAAGGTTCTTAAAGTCATGGGCACCAGTCAGTGTCACCCATGGCGGAGACGAAGGACGCCCTGCTGCATGCGCTGCTCGATGGCCCAGCCACGGCTGCCGAGCTCGGGAAGGCGCAAGGGATCTCTGCCACGGCGGCCCGACGGCACATGGAGGATCTGCTCGGCCAGGGGGTCGTGGCCTCGTTCTTCCGCCAGGAGGGCGTGGGCCGGCCGAGCAAGTTCTACAGGCTCACCGTCGAGGGCAGGGAGCGCTTCCCTCGCCGCTACGAGCTGGCCGCCGAGGGCTTGATCGATGCGCTCGTGCATCAGGGCGGCAGCGAGCACCTCGACGCGACGATGGCCGAGGCCGGCAAGCGCCTGGCTTCCAAGTACAGCGACCGCATCCCCACCGACGCCCCGCTCGAGGAACGGGTCGATGCCCTCGTCGATCTGTTGGAGGAGCTCGGGTTCCCCACCCAGATCGAGGTCCACGAGGACAGGTTGGTCGTCGTCCGCCGCGACTGCATCTTCCTCAAGCTTGCACGCGAACACCGTGACGCGGTCTGCGGGCACCTGGATACGACGCTCCTCAGCGAGTTGTTGGGGGTCGACGTGGAGCTCTCCCGCTGCATCCCGGATGGAGCCCGGTCCTGTGCCCACACGGTCCCGCGGACGTGATCAGTCGAGCAGCGTGACCCCCGAACCGTCCTCCCGGTACGTGCGCTCCTGGTAGGGGTCGTCCTGGTAGCGGCCCTCGGCTCGGTCCACCCGGAGCTTCGTCTTGGCACCCTGGCGCATCAACCGGTCGGCTCCGTCCCGAGAGCTCAGGGCGCGTGCTAAAGGGTGTTGTTCACGGCGTCCCAGACGTCGACGACCCGGGGGAGGTGGGCGAAATCCTTGACG
>CAZBKU010000314.1:1294-3158 GCA_964492585.1 uncultured Thermoplasmatales archaeon
CGTTCTCTGTCACGAGAACTCGGGGGGAACCCTCAGCGTGGGCCCGATGAGGTAGTCTCGAGCGTTCTCCTTCCAGTCGCCGTGGTGCGAGCCGGCGGTGGCGGCCACGGCTGCGTGGTCCCGGGTCGTCCATTCGACCCGGACCCGGAGCCCCTTGAGCAGGTCGTCGAACGCTTCGGCCGTGCCACCCTTGTTCAGGATGCGGACGAGAGCCTCGGCGTACGTGACCGAGGGCATGATCTTCTGCCCATAGTAGGTCTTCAGCCATCGCCGGAAGGCTGGCTTTGCGAACGCGCTGTTGTCGATGACGAGTGGCTCTGGCACGTGGGCCTACCCCCCGTAGGCGCTGTCGGCTTCCCTGGAGAACGCATCGAGGCCCTCGAACCAGGGATCCGTGGTCCGCAGGAGGTCATCCAGTTCCTCCCTCTGCTCCCTGTAGGACGCAAGCGCCTGGCCCACCTGCTCGTGGTCTGCTAGCTCCGGGACGTGGTCGACCGCTTGCTCGAGCAGGTCCGAGAACTCCCCCAGGAGGTTGGGGACCTGGGCTTCGAGGTCCTCCATCCAGACCTGTTTGGTCTGGACCGGCACGTTCTCATGGGCACGGGGGTGGAGGCGAAGGTAGTAGCAGTAGTGGAACCAGAAGTTCTCCGCGATGTCCCGGATCAGCCGAAGGTCTGGTCCATCCGATCGCAGCAGCGCGCGCAGCGTCTCGAACTGGATCTCCTTCTGGCCGCGCGTGTCACCGAACTCCCTGCGGTCGAAGTCCTCCGAGGCCTTCTCCAGGTTCGGGAGAAGGATCCCCTGTGCGGCCTGGGTGTCGTCGAGGTCCGAGTAGAGGGAGAGCCCGACGCGCTCACGGAAGTACCTGAAGCTCCGTTGGAACTCGAAGGGGGCATACCCGTAGACGTAGTCGACGAGCGTGTCCAGGTTCTCCGGGGGGAACTCCTCCATGACGCGCCCGAGCTCGGTTTTCAGCCGGGCGGCCTGTTTGGTCTCGAGGACCTCGGGCGCATCGCCATCCCAGACCACCGTGGTCCGGTCCTCTGCCTCGTGGTCCCAGACAAGCTGGCTGGGCAGCCAGTAGCGGACCACCTCGTCGCCGTAGCGATACCAGCAGTGGGGAAGGCCGATGTCGACGCCCACGTCGCTGAGTTGGCGGTGGAGGACCGAGAGGATCTTGTTGAAGTAGACGCCGGTGGGTGGCTGATCGAAGCGGCGCGCGCACTCGTCGACGGTCAGGTAGACCGCCGCGGTCACGGCAGGGTTGCCGCTTCTGCTGGGCGTGGGTCTCACGGCGAGCGTCCCTCCGTCCTTGTTGAGGAAGCGCATCGGGTTGAAGGTTTCGTCGCTTCCCCTCTGGTCCTCCGTATGGAGCTGATGGGCACGATCCTGACCCTGGCGTCTGGAGCGTCCATCGGGCACATCAAGAGACATCAGGTCCTGGCCCTTCTGGCAGAGGTCGTGGCTGTTCTCGGGCTGGGTCTCCGGTGAGCCCCCCTGGCAGGCCAAGCTTGCCTGCTTGGGGAGGAGAGCGTGACGGGCGTGGCGTTCGTCGTGCCCATCCTCCGGGGGCCTATCAGGCCTCCCGAGCGTCCCGTCTTGGGAGACCGGACATCCTCGCTCCGTCGGGGGTCGGCATCTGTCATCGAACCCATCGGATGGCCGCGGCGGGTATGAAGGAACAGGCCGGGGCGCCGGAACTATCGTCCTCGACGTCATCACGACCGTGCTCGCCAGCCGGTCCTGGTCGCGTGGTCGACAGGGACGGTGATGATCGCCTCCGTGGGAGGCATCGATGGTCGACGCACCGACCGGCTTGGGGGATGACCTCGTCGGGTGGCCGGCTGGCGCGTGTCGAGCGGGC
>CAZBKU010000315.1:0-545 GCA_964492585.1 uncultured Thermoplasmatales archaeon
AGAAAGGTTACGGTTCGCGGCCGAGCCGCGAGCAAACGCCTAAATGCCAGTCCCCTATCGGGCCGCGTGGCCGGGACTTGGACGACCTACCTGCTCCGCTACGGCGAGATCGGCGTCAAGAGCCCCCAGGTCCGCCGCCGGTTCGTCCAGCAGCTCGTCGACAACCTCGAGACCCACTTCGAGCGGCGCAAGGCCACGTGCCTGGTCGACACCTCGTGGGGCCGGGTCTGGCTGGAGGCTCGCGACGACGGGGTCGCCCACGACGTCATCTCGCGCACCTTCGGCTTGGTCTCCGGGTCGCCCACCCTCGTCGTGGACGCGACCCTCGAAGCGATCGGCGACCAGGTCGAAGCCATCGCGCCCGACCACGTCAGCCCGGGCGACAGCTTCGCCATCCGGGCCCGCCGAGCCGGCAGCCACCCGTTCACCAGCCAGGACGTCGGCATCACGGGCGGCGACGCCGTCGGCCGCGCGGTCGACGATATCACCGTGGACCTGGACGACCCCGACGTCGAGATCTTCGTGGAGGTCCGCGACGAGGCAGC
>CAZBKU010000315.1:555-3158 GCA_964492585.1 uncultured Thermoplasmatales archaeon
CGGGCGCCTCGCCGCCAGGCCGCGCATCGGGTTCGAGGCAGCCTACGTCTTCACCGAGGTCATCGATGGGCCCGGCGGTCTCCCCATGGGCAGCCAGGGCACCATCGTGGTCCCGTTCCTGGGCCCCCGGTCACCAGCGGCCGCCTGGTTGGTCATGCGGCGCGGGGCTGATGTCCACGCGCTCGTGCCCGACGGGTGCCAGGACGTCGTGGCCACCCTGGAACCCTGGGCCCCCGGCATGGCCTACACCGTCCTGCCCGGGCCTGCCACCCGGGAGGGCCTTCTGGCTGCCGCCGACCAGCTCGCCCACGCCATCGACGCCAACAGCCTGGCCCTCGACGACCACGAGGCCCGGGCCCTGACCGATCCAGGGCTGGAGATACCCTTGCTGCGCCCCCTGGCCGGGTTGCCCGGCAAACGCTGGCCTGAGGGTGCCTACCGGGTCTCCAAACAGGCCGCCAAGGTCCATCCGGCCACGTGCGTGGACAAGGAGGGCATGGGGCCCGAGGAGGCTCTGGCGGCGTTGGATGGGGCCGAACGCTCCGGGCTCTAAGCCTGTCGACCGGGCTCAGCCCTTCTCCAACCGCTCCAACATCCCCTCGTAGACCGCCCGCCGGTCGCCGGTGGCCTGGTTCCTGAGCCGCTGGAGGATCAGCTCGGGGGTGCTTCTGGCCAGGTGGCCGACCTTCGGGGTCCGGTCGACGGCCAGCTCGTTATCCTCGTCCAGGCCCTTGGCCTCGATACCGTCGACCCGAGCCTCGATGTGCTCCAAGATGAACGGGGCCAGGTGGGTGACCAGGACGGTCGGGCAGCCCCGTGCCTTCAGGTGGTCGACGACCTCGGCGATGATGGCGCTGGCGGCCTCCAGCTCGGTCATGGCCTCCAGCTCGTCGGCCAGGACCAGGATGTGATCGTCGCTGAGGAGCACGTCCTCGATGGTCTTCAGGAAGCCCTCGAAGGCGCCGGCGCCCAACTGGCGGGGCCGGGCGTAGTAGGCCAGGCCATCCAGCACAGGCACGGTGGCCTGCGCGGCGGGAACGGGCAGCCCCAGGTGGGTCAGGGAAGCCACCTGGCCCAGGGTCTCCAGCAACGTCGTCTTCCCGCCGGAGTTGGCGCCGGTCAAGAGGACCACGTCGTTGGGCACCGGGTAGTCGACGGGATCGCCCTGTCCCTCGAGCTCGAGGTGCAGGGCACCGGTCACCGACAGGTCCCCGCCCAGGCTGGGCAGGCTCAGCCCCAGGTCGCGGGCCGCGCGCACGGCGGCCTGCCAACGATCGAGCTCGATGGCTGCTGAGACCATGGCTTGGACGCCCTGGCGGTGGGCGCGCACGGCCTTGGCCACCTCGACCGACGACCGGAACCGGTCCATGGCCTGGTCGGCGCGGATCTGGCGTTCCAGCTCCCGGACCTTGCCGGGGTGGATCTCCAGGGGGTACTCGTGGCTGAACGGGGCCCCGGTCATGCCGCTGGCCGCCTCGAAACGCTGGCGGGCCTCGGCCCGGGCCTCGGAGACCACGGTCTCCACGGCGGTGCTCGAGCCGCCCTGGAGGACCTGGAGCACGTCCTTCCCCGAGAGCGTGGTCTCCTCGAGGGCCTGCTCGATCGTCTGGTTAGCCTCGGTCACGCAGTCCTCGGCCAGGTCGGCCAGATCGACCTCCTCTCTGGGACCCTCCTTGGCCAGCGCCTCCAGCAGGGGCGTGGCGTGGTCCTCGGTCTCCAGATGGTCGGCCAGGGAGGCCAGGGCCTCGAGCAGGTCCCGGTTGGTCTCGGCCCAGGCCACATCCGCCCAGGGGACGATCTCCCAGGGCTCGCCGGGAGGCACGTGCACCGCGCCGCGAGGCACCTCGCCCATGGTGGCCGCCAGGACCAGGGTCTGCTGGTCGGCCGAGGGCATGTCGTCGTTGGCGATGTCGACCCACCGGTCCAGGCCCTCCTCTCGGACCTGGTCCATCAGGTGGCCTTCCTCCAGGTAGATGGTCACATCCCGCTCGGGCTTGGGCCGGGGCGTGGTCGGGTGCTGGACCTCCCGCAACGCCTGGACGACGGGGTCGAGGTCGACGTCGTCCAACCGATCGAACCAGGCTCGAGCCTCGGAGAGGCGGTCCTCCAACCGGTCCCGGTCGGTGGTCGGGGCCAGGGTCTCGAGCTTGGCCCGTCCCATGCGTGTGACCGCCCGTTCCAGGAACGGGGCCAGGCTTCCACGGGCAAGGTCCTCGGCGTTGCCCGTGCGGAGCCAGTCCAAGGCCTCGCCGCGGTGGGCCTGGACGATCTCGACGGCGCGCTGCCGGCTGACCCCTGTGACGCTGGACAAGGCGACCACGTCGCCGCGTTCCAGGGCCTCGAGGACCCCGTCTGGGCCACCTAGCTGGCGCTCCAACCGCTTGAGGAGCTTGGGCCCGATGCCAGGCAGCTCGAGGATCCCCTCCTCGGTCACGAACGTGGAGACTTGCGCTCCCCCTTAAGGAGGTTGTTCCGTCTCCGGTGTGGAACCGCCCCCCGTCCAGGGCTCCCGAGGTCGGCGTGGACCACAAACCTCCTGTGACCGGCGCGCCTTGCACGTCCGATGAGCCCGGCGCTCCTGGCGGCCACGTCGCTTGGCCACG
>CAZBKU010000316.1:0-3152 GCA_964492585.1 uncultured Thermoplasmatales archaeon
CACCGGTTCGTGAACTACTTCGTCAACGTCACCGACGCCCGCAAGCTCGACGGCCCCGACACGGCCCTGGAGGAGGACGACGAGATCCTCGTCCTGCCCGCCGTGGCCGGCGGTCAAGGGTCCACCGATGGCGCCGGCCTGCCCGACCTCTCCCAAGACGAGCTTCGGTTCTACGGGCGCCACCTCATCCTGCCCGACGTCGGCAAAGAGGGCCAGCAGACCCTCAAGGCCAGCTCGGCCCTGGTCATCGGGACCGGGGGCCTGGGCGCACCCACGGCGCTCTACCTGGCCGCCGCCGGTGTCGGCCGGATCGGCTTGGTGGACTTCGACGAGATCGAGGCCAGCAACCTGCACCGCCAGATCCTCTACCAGCACGCCGACGAGGGCCAACCCAAGGTCCAGGTGGCCAAACGGCGCCTCGAGGCCCTGAACCCGCACATCACCGTGGAGGTCCACGAGGAGCGGTTGACCAGCGACAACGCGTTGGACCTCTTCGAGGGGTACGACGTCATCATCGACGGGACCGACAACTTCCCGACCCGCTACCTGACCAACGACGCCTGCGTCAAGCTGGGCAAGCCCAACGTGCACGCCAGCATCTTCCGCTTCGAGGGGCAAGCCAGCGTCTTCTGGCCTGACCAGGGCGGACCGTGCTACCGGTGCCTGTACCCCGAACCCCCGCCGCCCGGCCTGGTGCCAAGCTGCGCCGAGGGCGGCGTGCTGGGTGTGCTGCCCGGGGTCCTGGGCGTGATCCAGGCCACCGAGGCCGTCAAGCTGCTGCTCGGCAAGGGCCAGAGCCTGGCCGGGCGGCTGCTGCTCTACGATGCCATGGGCATGAGCTTCGACCAGGTGGGGATCGACCAAGACCCTGACTGTCCGGTCTGCTCGGTCCCCAAGGACGAGGTCGAGCTCATCGACTACGAGCAGTTCTGCGGGATCCCGCAACAGGACGCCGAGACCCAGGCAGACGAGATCACCGTCGACCAGTTGGCCAGCCGCCGCGGCCAGGACGACCTGTTCATCCTCGACGTCCGCGAGCCCTGGGAGCACGAGATCGTCAGCCTGGAGGAGGCTACCCTGATCCCCATGGATGACGTCCCGGACTACGCCAACAAACTGCCCCAGGACAAGGACATCGTCGTCCACTGCCGGTCCGGTGGACGCTCGGCCGAGATCGTCGATCTGCTCAAGGACCTGGGCTTCGAGCGGACCTACAACCTCAAGGGCGGCATCAACGCCTGGGTCGAGAAGATCGAGCCCGAGAAGCAGACCTACTGACCCGGTAACGTTGATGCCTGGGACCCCGCTGGCATGCCGTGGTCCACGTCGTCCTCGGCCGCGGTCTTCCCGAGAAGGGCAAGCTTGAGGTCCCAGCGCTGACGCTCGGGCAGTTGATCGAGCGCCTAGGGAAGAAGCGGGCGTGGGTGCACGACCAGGCGCTCGTGTTCTACGTCAATGGCCAGTCGGCCTCGTCGATGGAAGGACCGGCGACACCGGTGGACGAGGAGGACACGGTCCTCGTCGTCCCGGCCGGGGAGGACTAGGCCTTCTCCTTATCCCCGAAGACGCTGGGCAGATGGATGACGTAGGAGCCGTCGCGCTCCACGATGATGGGGTTGCCATCCATCAGCCGTTCGACGTCGATCTCGTAGTTGCCGGGTTCCGAGATGTTCAGGGTCGATGGCTGACCAGCCTCGGGGGTCCCAGGGGTGAGCTCCTCGGTGAGCTCGTCGGTACCCTCGGGTTCCGGCGGGGCGACCTCCTCGACCTCCTCGAGCTTGACCTGGAGGGGCTCTTCGGGCTGGGTGGCGGAGGGTCGGTCGGTGGACGGTCGGCTGGTCTCGGTGGCCTCAGCTTGGGTCGGGTCCCGGTCCTTGGGCAGGACGACCTCGTCCTCGGTGAGCTGTTCGAGGTCGAGCTCGCCGTCCTCGTCCTTGCCGACGCGGATCCACTTCTCCCAGGCCTCCCGGCTCCAGATGTCGCCGTCGAGGTCCCGTCGCTCGCCCTTCTCCAGGAGCTCCTGGAGCATGTCGTGGGCGGTCTGCTGGGTATCCTCCTTGAGCTCGGCCCGGGCCTCGTCGCCCAGGGGCTCGTCGGTGTAGAAGAACCGGGTCCCCTCGCAAGAGGGGCAGCCCTTGAGCAGGTCGGTGGACCCGTCGGCGAACGACTCTCCGCAGCTGAGGCACTGGTGGGGCATGGGCGTCCCTCAGGCCGCCTGGGCCTTGCCGGTCGTCTGCTCGGCCAGGACGACAGCCTCGATGGTGCTGCCGTCCTTGTAGACCGTCCGGAGCTTGTCGGCAGGCCCGATCACGGTCATCGAGGCTCGGTCGCCGTACTGGGTCCGGCCGAAGAGCTTCCCGATGACGCCGAGGTTCTTCTCCTCGCGTTGGCTCTCCATCTCGATGCCGGCGAACGAGTCCGGGTCGATCTCGATCATGGTGGACTCGATGAGCTTGGCCTCCTCCTTGGGGTCGAGGCCTTCCTCGAGGACCATGATGTGGTTGTTCTTGACTCCGTCCAGGATGAACCGGATCTTCTCCTGGAGGCTCATGGACTCTAGCTTGGCGCGGGAGATGAGGTTGATCTGGACACCATCGCTCATGCTTCCACCTACCGGAACTTCTTCACCATCGTCCCGTACAACTGGTCGATGTTGTAGCCCGTCTTGGCGGAGATGGGCACGACCGGGTGCTGCGGGAAGGCGTTCTTGAGCGTGGCGGGGCTGGACTCCGGGAGATCGATCTTGTTGGCGGCGATCACGACCGGTAGCCGGCGGGCCTCCAGGTTGCCAAGGATGGTGACGTTGACCTGGTTGAACGGGTCCATGGTGCAATCCATGACCAGGATGACCCCGTCGACGTCGTCGAGCCACCGGATGGCTTCGACGACACCCTCGGTGGCCTCCTTGGCCCGTTTCTTGGCGTCGCCTTCCTCGTAGCCGTGTTTCTCCACGAACTCGTGGAAGTCGATCTTCGTGGCGATCCCGGGCGTGTCCACGATGTCCAACGTCAGCGAAGCGCCGTCGTGGACCATCTGGATGTTGCCCTTGCGGCGGGCCCGGCGCGTCTCGTGGGGGACCTCGCTGGCCGCCCCCATGACGTCGCCGGCCCAGTCGCGAACGATCCGGTTCGCGAGCGTGGTCTTCCCGGCGT
>CAZBKU010000317.1:0-3135 GCA_964492585.1 uncultured Thermoplasmatales archaeon
CCCCTCCTCCAGGCCAGACCCTCCGAGCCCATCCTGTCCCCTCGGCAGCCTTCGCCTCCGTCAGCGGTCCCTCGTACCCCGCTTCTCTCCCGAAGGGTAAAGACGGTGGCATCCTCTGGTCCCCCTTGTGAAGGTCGGCTATTTCGGTGATCTCGATACCGAGCGTTGGCACCGTACGGGCACACCTGAGGCGATCCTAGCCGAGGGCAAGCGCGACGATCACCTCCGTGAGCTAGCCGATCGTTTCGTGGGGGAGACCGGGCACGTCCTGGTCACCCGCCTGACCCCCGACCGGGTCGAGCTGGTCGAGGGGGAGGGCTGGACGACCACCTACCACGAGGAGGCCCGCATGGCCGTCCTGCGGGTCGGGGCCACCGAGCTGCCTCGCCACGGCGGCCGTGTCGCGATCCTGGCCGCCGGCACCGCCGACGTCGGCGTGGCCGAGGAAGCCCGGATCACCGCCCAGGAGACCGGCAGCCAGACCGCCCGAGCCTACGACGTGGGCGTGGCCGGTCCCCACCGGCTGGCCGGAGCCCTGGAGGAGTTGCCCTTCGAGCCCCACGTCTACATCTGCGCAGCCGGACGCGAGGCTGCCTTGCCCGTCGTCCTGGCCGCCCAGGTCGAACAACCCGTCATCGCCGTGCCCACCTCGGTCGGCTACGGTCATGGCGGCGGGGGCGAGGCCGCGCTCAAAGGCGTGTTGCAAGCCTGTGCCCCGCTGGTCACCGTCAACATCGACGCCGGGTTCCCGGCCGGCGTGTGCGCCAGCAAGATCGCCCGTCAAGCAGGGAGGACCACCACCGATGCCCGTACGTGACGAGGAACGCCGAGACAAGATCGAGACAGCCGAGTTCAAGCTCAGCAAGCTGTTCGAGAAGCGCAACGAGCGCAACCAGCTGGCCCGGGAGGCCCGCGAGGAGCGCGACGCGTTGAACGAGAAGCGTCGAGAGATCTTGGATGCCGCCAGCGACCTGCGGGACAAGCGCGACGAGATCAACGAGAAGATCCAGGAGCACAAGCGCCAGCGCGACATCCTCCAGCAGAAGGCCAAGACCCTGATCAAGAAGAAGAAGGGCCTGTTGGGCGAGCGCCCCGACGAGGCCAGGGCCCGCCTCTCCCAGCTCAAGGAGGAGATCGCTGACATGGAGGAGGAGCACCAGATCCGCCCCATGGACCCCGGGGACGAGCGCGAGTTCATCGACACCCTCAAAGAGAAACAGGCCGAGGCCGAACGGCTCAAGACCATCGTCGGCGAAGCCATAGGGGTCGAGGAGGAGATCGGCGACGTCGACGAGGAGATCGACCGCCTGTTCAACGAGGCCGACGAGCACCACGCCAAGGTCGTCGAGCTTTCAGAGAAGGGGCAAGCCATCCACGAGAAGCTCAAGCCGGTCTACGAGCAGGCCGACCGGATCAAGGCCAGCGCCGACGAGAAACACCGCGAGGCCATGGAGATCCAGGAGCGCGCCAACCACTACCACGAGCGCGCCGTCGAGCTCATCGAGGAGCTCGACGAGATCCGGGGGGAGGAGGAGGCCGAGCAGGAGCAGATCGAAGCCTACATGGAAGAGCAGAAAGAGAAGGCCGACGAAGCTCTCGAGATGGAGGAAGAGGACTTCGACGCCCTGATGGGCAAGCTCAAGGAAGGCGACAAGCTCTCGTTCTGACCGCTTAGCCCTCGATCGGTACGGTCTCCAGGGTCCTGACCAGGATCTCGAAGCTGTAGCTACCCGGTTCGATCGGCGATGCAGCGATCATCCCACCGTCCCACTGGCCGGGGGCTGGGTCCTCGATCACGGGACCCGTGACGGTCACGTTGCTGGGGCACGGCGCGGTGAGCCCCCAACCATCCCCCTCTTCGGGACCGAACCCGAAGCTGAAGCCGCCAGAGGGGCATCCGATCCGCAGGTCCAGCCAGATGTCGGTCGCGCTCTCCGGCACCTCGAAGCTGACCTCCTCCGGCGAGGCCGCCGGTTGAAGGGACCCTCCGCCTGACGCCTGGGCGTCGAAACGCCACTGGACGACCTCACCGGTGAAGCCCGACCCGCTGGCCACCGGCGTGGTCGTGAACCCCGGCGACCCGTCCGGCCCGTGGAAGGTGACCTCCCCGAACCAGCCGGTCTGGCTGTCGTACTCGTAGGAGACGGCCAACCGATCACCCTCGTGGGCCTCCAGCGTGGCCATCCCGTCGCTGACGTCGGTGACGGTGATCGTCCGCTCGACGCCGTCCCAGGTCGTCGACCACGTCTTGCCCACGACCAAGGGCCAGTCGAAGTACTGGACCCGGCTGTCGTTCTGGCTGCCGGCCAGGTCGCTCTTGCGGACCTCGCCCAGGAAGCTCACATCGGTCTGGGCGTCGAAGAAGGCGATCTGCTTGCTGTCGGTGCCGACGATCCAGTCCTGGCCCTGGTCGCTCGTGACGACGTAGTGGTACTCGCCGAGCTGATCGCTCTCCCAGCGCCACCAGTCACCGACCTGCCACGTGGGCGCCTCCAGGCCCTGGCCGTCGGCCGAGGCGCTGGGGTCCGCGCTTGTGCTCCCGGTGGTCGACACAGCCTCGTCGACGCCGCCCGCGTCCTCGCTCGATATGCAGCCGGCCGTGGCCAGGGCCAGGACCATGAGCATGGCCGCTACCCTCCTCCCAAGCATGGCATGATCACACGCGGGCCGGCTTAAGAGGATTCCTGTGGGCCAGGGGCGGGGACACTTGGGCGGTGTCAGGCGACAGGGCCTAGCCGGTGGGGCCCATCTCGGCAGGTTGACAACCCGTCGGGAGCGTGTCCAACCATGGCCGCCGGCCTGCCGGCCATCCAGGCCGCCGTCGCCCTGCCGGACGATCCCCGCCCCGAGGCCACACCCGGTGACCCTCCAGGGGCCCAGCCGGCGGCCCGGAGGATCCGAGCCTGGCTGCTGGTCGTCGCCACCGGTTCCGCGCTGGTGGCCCTGGGCGGCGCGGGCTGGGTCTTGGGCTCAGGCCCCCGGGGAGAGGCCTACCAGGTCTTCGGTGCCTTGACCAGTGTTACCGGGGTCCTCCTCTCGGCCACCGCAGCAGGGTATCTGGGCGAGGTCTTCGAGGAGGATCAGCCCGACCGAATGCTCAGGTCCCGGTCGGGGATCGTGCTCCTGGCAGTGTGT
>CAZBKU010000318.1:0-3134 GCA_964492585.1 uncultured Thermoplasmatales archaeon
TCCCGCTGAACAGCTCGCGGGCGGCCAGGCCCGAGTAGTGGTAGGCCACGCGGTCGCCGGGGGCAGCCGCGGGGTGGGACCAGACCACGACCCGGTCCTCGCGGGCGGCCACGTCGTGGATCGAGGCCTGGGAGGTCTCGATCAGCATCGGGTGGACGGCCAGCAGACCGAGGGTGACGGCCAGCGCGATGAGGAAGAGCGTGCCCCGGCCCAGCCCCGTGGTCAAGCCCATGCTGTGTCGCATACACCCCCCATGGGCGGGGGTAGGTCATCCCTCTTCCTCCCCGAGGGTCGTACGGTCGCCCATGCGCGGGGTCCCCGGCCAGACCCTCTAAGAGACCATCCAGAAGAGACATGGCGTCCCCGTGGGCTCCGGGGTCATGACCTCGAGGGCCGCCATCGGGCTCGTCACCGTCGGGCTGCTGCTCACGATCGCGCCCCTGAGCGCGGCGGACCATGGACCCGACGAGCTTGCCCTTGAGGGGGCCACCATCGAGGAACCGCTCCGGCCCTTGGGAGAGGGCGTCGAGGTCCACCTGAACGTCACCGCGCCCTGCCCGGAGAGCGGGGACGCGACCGCGTGGGTCCGCTTGGCTGCCTCTGGAACCCCCGATGCCGTCGTGCTGGATACTTGGGACCAGACGGCCAAGAGCCAGCCCTCGTGCTCTGAGGAGGACCACGACCTCGACCTCCAGCTCCGCGCCGTGGTCAGGTTCCGGCAGACCGCGCCGGCCTTCCAGGCGATTGCCATCCCGGTGGAGGCCACGGGGTACCTGAACTCGACCAACGAGAGCCGGCCGCTTGGCCCCGCCACGGCCACCATCACGGCCACGCCTAGCTACTTCAGCCTCTACAACGCCAACATGGAGACCAAGATCCAGCAGGCCGGCCCCCAGGAGGCCGCCCGGTACGAGATCGTCATCGAGAACTTCAGCAACGGCGACACCTGGTTCGAGTTCCAGGTCCAAGAGCCCCTCCCCGACGGCTTCCGCGCCGTGCAGCCCGAGCCCATGCTCCTGAACGCCGAGCCCACCGGCGGCAACCAGACCACCGGGACGGTCACGTTCATCGTGTACACGCCGGCCACCACGCCGTACACCAACGAGATCGGTGCCATCCAGCTGAACATCACGTCCTACTACGACGGGCCTCCCGAGGCCACAGGCCAGAGCTCGGAGCTGTCGACGATCACCCAGGCCCGGGGCGTGCACGTGCCGGGTCCGGGCGTGGGGGTCGCCCTGCTGGGCCTGGTGGCCGTGGCCCTGGTGGCCGTGGCCCTGGTGGCCCGTCGCTCGCGTTGACGTGCCAGTCCGACCCTCGACCCCGGCCCGGGCCCCTGGGGCACGGTCGGCGCCGCAGAAGCGCCAAGCACCACCCATCCTACCGGGGCTCCAAGGGCCGACGTCGTTGCCCCCAGCACACCACAGGCCCCGGTTTGTGCTGGGGGGAACCCTTCAAGAGGCGCCAGGGGGCTCTTGGTCCCATGGTGTCCAGGGACCTGGGCCGCGGCCTGATCGGGCTGGTGGTTAGCGTCGTCGCCCTGGACGTCTTCGTGCTCAGCTTCTTCCCCTGGTGGTACGGCACGCCGACCACGCTGGTGAACTTCGTGGGTCTGGTGGCGATCCTGCCGACCATCCACTTCCTGCGGGCCGCCCCCGAGATCGACCCCCCGCCTTGGGTGGGGACCCTCATGAAGGCCGGCTTTGGCATCGTGGCGACCAGCGGGCTCCTCATGGTCCTGGCCATGGCCGCGGGCCTGCACTGGTCGGCGATGCCGCTCTTCTTCCTGGGGTTCCTCGGGGTGCTGGTCGTCGGGATCGGGTTCCTGGTGGCCATCCTGAAGGACATGATCCCCTCGATCGCGGACACGGTCGGCCGCCTGGAGACCCTTCGGGTGTTCGCGTGGTCTTCCAAGCTCGCCGCGTGGGGGCTTGGGGTTCTAGCGCTGCTCGCGTTCTGGAGCGGTGTCCTGGGCCTGCCCGTGCGTCGCACCGGCCAGATCCTGGCGACGGTCGGGATGGCCCTGGTGCTCGGCGGCCTCGTGCTGCTCTCCTGGGGGGTGTTGGATCTGGCCTACCACGGGTTGCGGGGCTCGGGGGACGGCTCGGAGGCCCCGGCTGGTGTCCTGGCTGAGGCTTGAGGGGCCGGTATCCGAAGATGGGCCCTGCTGCCTGGGAGCCCGCGCACCGAAGCCCTTAACCTGCGCTGCTCCCACTCGACGCCATGGAGACGGGCCGCCATCTCCAGGCCTTCCTCGTCGCGGTGGCGGCCACGGCCATCATCGCCTTCCTCGGGGCCAACCACGCCGGGCCCTTCTGGTCGCGCGTGCTCGTGACCCCCTGGGCGCTGGTCCTGACAGGTATCGTGTTCGTCGCCTTCTTCGATCAGGAGCTCCTGGAGGCCGAGGCGGGATGGATCGCCTCGGCTAGCCACGTGCTGGCCGGCGGGACGGTGGCGTTCGTGTACCATGAGGCCTTCGTGCCGAGCTACCGCGCGGTCCTCGCCTGGCCCCTCTCCGGGACGGACGCCGGGGCTGGGTTCCAGGCTGCGGTCCTGAGCCTGGGCGTTGTGCTCGCCGTGGTGTACGCGCTTGGGCGTCGCGATGTGGAGGAGCGGTGGGCCGTGGCCGGGGCCGCGGTGCTGCTCACGGTGGCAGGCGGGATCCCTGGGCTGTCGCTTCTGCCGGGGGTCACGGTCATCGGTCTGCAGCTCGGGTTGCTCGGTTCCCTTCTTGGCGTACCGCTCGACGCTCGAACGCTCTGGCGGGCCGGGGCGTGGGGCGCGGCCGTCTTCGTCGTGGGCTTGGTCGGCCTGATGCTGGTCTACGGCCAACTGGTCCCGCCCAAGCTCACGTTGGACATGGCGCTGGCCACCCGGTGGATCGTGCCGCTGTCGGCCCTGGCTGCGGTCGTGTTCTTGGGGGCGCTTGCTTGGACCTGGCGCGGGGGCGAGGAGCAAGCCCCGGAGTAGGCGTCGCGGGAAACGGGCCGAGCGGGGGCTACCGAACGGTTCCCGAGGTTTCATAGCGTCCCTCCCCCCGGTCGATATGTATCATGTCTCTACCTTGGTCCAGAATCCTGGGTGCGCTCCGGTCCCGGTTGTCCCGCGCCCGACAGGCCTCGACCTGGCGCGTG
>CAZBKU010000319.1:0-3134 GCA_964492585.1 uncultured Thermoplasmatales archaeon
TTCTTCGACTACCGGCTCCACAACTGGGCCGAGCTGGCCGTCGCCAACGCCCTGTTCGACCGGGCCGGCGCGGTCCAACTCGGCGACATCAGCCACCACTGCTCCTACGGACCCTGGAAGCGGGCCCTCAAGAAGATCGACATCGAGGAGAAGTTCCACCTACGCCACGGCGACCTCTGGATGCGCCGGTTGGCGGGCGGGTCGGACAAGACCCAGCAGATGCTCCAGGACGCCGTCGACCGGCTGTGGCCCCATGGCGTCGAGTGGTTCGGACCCGAGAACCGCCAATCCACCCACGTCCAGGAGATCATCGACTTCGGCCTGCGGTCCAAGACCAACGACGAGCTCCGCTACGAGTGGTACGACCAGGTGATCCCGAAGGTCAAGGACCTGGGCCTGGAGCTCGACGCCGAGCGCGACGAGTCCGAGCCCAGCGGCTGGAGGATCGGCTACGAGCCCGATTGGCCGGCCGTGCTCGACCGGTTCAAGGCCCGGGGCCCCAACCTGGACGAGTACCTGGACCTGCTGCGGGACAGCCACTTCGACGTGTTCGCGAACGGCCACGCCGAGGCATAGAGCCGTTCGCGAGAGCACGGGCTCTGCCCGTGCGGATCCCGGGGCAGCGGGCCGAAGCATAGGCTGTCCCGGAACGGCCCGAACCCGTGACACCGCGGGGTTCGGGCGACGTCGGGAACGGGCGGGCCAGAGCCTAAGGCTGTTCCCGAGCGCACGGCCGCAGGCCGTGCAGATCCAGGGGCAGCGGGCCGAAGCGTAGGCTGTCCGGGGACGGTTCGAACCCGTGGGCCGCGGGGTTCGGGTGATGACCCGACCGGGGGTCACCAGAGCCGCTGTCCCGAACCCTGTATATAAATTTGTCCGACAAGGTTGATTCGTGCGGAGGCACGCTTGTTCGACGTGGCGACCAACGGCTTGCGCGAGCGCGTCGCTCAGATCGAGGCCGTGCTCGACGACCAACCTGTTTCCCTGAACACGGCGAACTCGCCGGGCTCGGTCCGTAGCAGCTCGGGCTCTGACCTAGCGACCCTGCCCTACCTGACCATCAACGACATCATCCAGCTCAAGGCCGCCGGGTTCCACGAGCTCGAGGACCTCGAGGAGCGGATCCTCGAGGTCCCGGATGCCGCCTGGGAGCACGTGGTCGACCTGGTCCGAGCCCGGGTGCTGGAACCCGAACGGGCCGAGCTGATGCCTCAGGTCGTCGAACTGGAGGAGAAGGCCCGCGAGGAAGCAGACCTGAACCCGCAGTGCCTGGCGTTGACCAAGTCCGGCACCCGGTGCAAGAACGCGGCCCGCACCAACAGCAAGTACTGCTCGTCGCACAAGGGCTACCAACCCTCCCAGGAAGAGCTGGAAGCCCGTCGCGAGGGCCGCCCGGTGGAGACCCAGCCCCTGAGCTGACCTCTGCACCCCGCGGCAGCGTTACCTGAACCCAAACGGCTATAGGGACCCGGCTCTCCAGCCAGAACGTGCCTGCTCGACGTGACCTCGAGGATGCCCCCGTGGTCCAGCTCGTGGGCGACACGCCCCTGGTGGACCTCAGCGACCTGTCGCCTAACCCGTCGGTGACGATCCACGGCAAGCTCGAGAGCCGCAACCCCGGTGGCTCGGTCAAGGACCGGCCCGCCGTGTTCATCGTCCGCGACGCCTGGGATCGGCTGGCCCAGGGTGCCACCCTGATCGACGCGACCAGCGGGAACACCGGCATCGCCTACGCGCTGATGGGTCGTGCCCTGGGGTTCCCGGTGCACCTGTTCATGCCGGAGAACGCCAGCGACGAGCGCAAGCGGCTCTTCGAGCTCTACGCTGCAGAGATGACGCTGACCCCGGCCGACGAGGGTCAGGATGGCGCCATCGAACGGTGCCAGGCCTACGCCGAGGCCGAGGGCGATGAGGTCGTCTACGTGGACCAGTACAACAACCCGGCCAACCCGGCTGCCCACCTGGAGACCACCGGTCCCGAGATCCTCGACCAGACCGACGGTCGACTGACCCACGTGGTCACAGGCATCGGCACGGGGGGAACGATCACCGGTATCGGTCGCTTCCTGGCCAAGCAGGCCCCTGAGGTCCGCGTGGTCGGGCTGCAGCCCGCCGAGCCGTTGCACGGGATGGAGGGCTGGAAGCACCTGGCGACGAACAAGACCCCCGCCATCCTCGACAGGAGCGTGATCCACGAGGAACGCACCGTGGCGACCATGGCCGCCTGGGAGGCCGGCGTCCAGCTGCTGGAACGGAGCGGTCTGGCCGTCGGGCCGTCGGCCGGGGCCGGCGTGGCCGCGTGCCGGGCCTTGGCCGAGGAGCTCGACGAGGGCCACCTGGTGACCATCCTGCCCGACGGCTTCGACCGGTACGCCTCGACCCTGTACGGGGAGCACTTGCGTGAGGAGACCCAGCGACCCGGAGGCCGGTCCCTGTGAACGCCGACGACGGGCGTCGGGCCCTGGTCCTGGCCCCCGAGGTCGCCCGGGAGGTGCTCGACCATGCCCTGGAGGTCGCACCGGATGAATGCTGCGGGATCCTGCTCGGGCCTGAGAAGAGCCGGGCCACGCGTGTCCTGCGCGCTGAGAACGTCCACGAGGACGTCCGGACCCGGTACCAGATCGACCCGGAGACGATGCTCAGGGCCGTCGAGCTCGAGGACGCTGGCCAAGCCCGGGTGGTCGGGTTCTACCACTCCCATCCGCGGGGGGCGGCGGCCTTCAGCGAGGAGGATCGTGCGCGGGGGGCCTGGGAGGGACTCGACTACCTCCTGGTCTGCCTGTCGCCGCTGACGTTCCTGGCCGGTCGCTGGGACGGCGAGGGTTTCGAGGATCTTCACGTCCTGGTGCCGGAGGAGAGCGGCTGAAACCGGTGGTTCTCAGGGTTTCCCTTGGATTGCCGCGGCCACAACATTCTTAACTTGGGCGACCTGCATCTGACCGTGATGGTCACGGTCCGCATCCCGGCTCCGCTCCGTCCCAAAGCGGGGAACAACAGCCAGGTCGACGTGCAAGCGACCTCTCTCCAGGAGGCCGTCGAAGGCGTCGTCAAGGCTCACCCCGACCTCGGTGAGCACCTGTTGGACGACGAGGGCTCCTTCCACCGGTTCGTGAACTACTTCGTCAACGGCACCG
>CAZBKU010000320.1:0-3130 GCA_964492585.1 uncultured Thermoplasmatales archaeon
TGGGACGTAGCTGGCCGGCCCCGGCCGCCAGGTAGCGACCCATCGAGCCGGGGGTACGGGCTCCGTGTCCTGGGGGTTTTACAGTAAATCTTTATGCCCCCCAGGGGGTCGAGAAGCTAGCATGGTCGTGGAGCTGTTGTTCATCGCGTTGGCCTGGAAGGGGCTGCTCTACATCGACCCCGGGACGGGCACGCTCCTCTGGCAGCTCGCCGTCGGGGTCGGGGTGGGGTTCCTGTTCTACCTCCGGAAGGTGAGGGACTGGTTCAAGAACCTCTTCACCGGTTCCAACAACGATTCGCCAGAACCTTAGATACGACACCTGTTGGGGGCCCAGGGACGCGGGATGCAGGGAGAACCATCGCCAGGGAGCCCAGGAAGCACAGAGACCAGCCATCCAGAGCGATCTCCGCCCGGCCCGTGGGACGGGCCGCGTGCCTCCTTCCGGGATCCAGAGGGTCAGGTCGTCCTCGTGGATGACCGGGTCCTGCGGCTGGTCCATCCCGACGCCGTCGAACGGGTCGAGACGCTCCTGGCCAGCCCCACCCTCGGCCGGTTGGAGGAACAAGGTCACCTGGTGGGGACCCAGGCCCTGGACGGCGACGGCGAGGAGGACGCCCTCCAGCGCATCGACGCTCTGGGGAGATCGGCCCCCGGACCCGGCGACCCTCGGACCCAGGATGCCCGGGCCGGCCTGGTGCTCGAACACGAGCGCATCCCGTTCCCCTCCTATCCCCATGAATGGCCGGCCGAGATGCTGCACGCAGCCAGCGAGCTCACCTTGGACCTCGCCCAGGCGTTGACCGACGAGGGCCTGGGCCTGAAGGACGCCACCCCCCACAACGTGATGTTCCGGGGGCCTGACCCGGTCTTCATCGATCTCCTCTCGGTCGAGGACCGCGACCCGCAGGACCCGACCTGGCTGCCGCAGGCCCAGTTCGTCCGGACGTGCTTGTTGCCGTTGTACCTCCACAAGGATCTCGGCCTGGAACCCGCCGACCTCTTGCTCACACACCGGGACGGGATCGAACCCTCCGATGCCTACCGGATGATCGGCCCGATCCGTCGGCTGTTGCCCCCCTACCTGGGCTTGGTCACCTTGCCTACCTGGCTAGGTGGCGAGACGGGGGAGAAGATGGCTGAGACCCACCGGGACCGGCAGATCGAGGATCCCGAGAAGGCCCGGTTCATCTACGAACGCCAGCTCAAGAAACTGGCCGGCCGGATCGACAAGGTCCGGCCCGACGACGGCAAGCAGGCGTCCCACTGGGCAGACTACATGGAGACCAGCGAGTACGACCGGTCCGCCCTGGAGGCCAAGGAGGGGTTCGTGACCACTGCCCTGGATCGCACCGATCCTGCCTGGGTCCTGGACGTGGGCTGCAACACCGGTCATTTCAGCGAGATCGCCGCTCGGGCCGGGAGCAAGGTGGTCGCCATCGACTACGACCCGGCCGTGGTCGGCCTCACCTGGCAGCGTGCCCGCAAGGAGGACCTGGAGATCCTCCCGCTGGTCGTGGACCTGGCCCGTCCCCCACCGGCGGTGGGGTGGGCCAACGCCGAGGCACCCGCGTTCCTCGATCGCGCCGAAGACCGGTTCGACACGGTGATCATGCTGGCCCTGGTTCACCACCTCCTCGTCACCGAACGCATCCCGATGGAACGGATCATCGACATGGCCGCCTGGTTGACCCGGGATCAGGTCATCGTGGAGTACGTGGGCCGGGAGGACCCCATGTTCCAACGGTTGCTTCGAGGGCGGGACGAGCTCCATCAGGACCACACCCGCAAGGCCTTCGAGGCCGCCTGCCGGACCCGGTTCACCATCGAGGACGACACCGAGGTCCCGGGCCTGGACCGTCACCTCTACCTCCTCTCCTTGGACGACCCGCAGCCCACGACCGAGGATCCGTCCACCGGGGAGGAACAGCCGGCCCCGGAGCGGCCGCGAGGTGGCTGACCCTGGACCCCCGGTTCCGGGATGCTGCTGCATCGTTCTCGTGGGTCAGCCTGGTCCTCTACGAGGCGTACCGGAGGGCCCCTGCCCCGATCACCGAGCTCGATTACGGCACCAAGGACGCCTGGCCGAACATCGTCGCGATCCTCGTCCTGCTGGCGGTGGTCGTCGTCACATCGACCGTCGTCTTCGCGCTCGTCCGCACGGCCCGGGACCGGGGACGACCCTGGACCTGGTCGCTGGCGTTCCTCATGATCACCTCCAGCGTTGTGCCTCTCAGCGCGATCGCCCGGGAGCTTGGCCTGCCGGTGGACCAGGCCCGGTGGGGGACCCTGGCTGGTGGGATCCTCCTGGCGGTCCTCCTGGCGGTCCCCGTCGTGGCCCTCTGGACGGTCCGGCGCTATCCCGAGCGCTCGCTGGCGATCGCCACCAGCACCCTGGTCGTCCTGGCACCGTTCGGGGCCGTCGTCGCCGTCCAGGCTGGGTTCCACGCGGTCACCTACGCGACCATGGATCTGGATCCGGGCACCGCCACAGCGGCACCAGCCAACGGGACCCACGAGGAGGACCGACCGCCGGGCCGGGCCGTCATCGTCGTCTTCGACGAGCTCGATCGGGTCTTGGCCTTCGAGGAACGCCCGGCCTCCGTCGATCTGCCAGAGCTCGACGCCTTGACCAACCGGTCCCTGCAAGCCACCCAGTCGTACTCGACGGCCCCACGGACGATGATCACGATGCACGCCCTGGTCACGGGTCTCCAACTGCAGGATGCCACCCCGGTCGCGGTCGACGAGCTGGTCTTCGAGCACGCCAACGGGACCCGGTCGTCGAGCACCGAGGCGACCAGTCTCTTCGACGAGGTCCGGCAGGCCGGTGGGACCAGCGCGGTAGCCGGTTGGTACCATCCCTATTGCCGGGTGTACGAGATCGAGACGTGCGCCTGGCATCCCTACGGCCGCCAACCGGTGGAGCGCTCGATCCCCAACAACGTCCTGTTGACCGTGACCCGAGCCGCCGCGGCCCTGCCCCCTGCCGTCACCCAGAACCCCCTGACCGAGCACCTCTACGCTGACGCTGTCGAACGGTTCTCGAAGGCACCGCAGCTCAAGGCGATCGAGTCCCACCGGTACCTGAGCCAGCACGGCATGGACGCCGCGGCCGATCCGAGCTACGATC
>CAZBKU010000321.1:0-3105 GCA_964492585.1 uncultured Thermoplasmatales archaeon
CGCTTCCTGAGGGGACAACCGGGATGGCCGGCTGAGAAGCCGGAGCCTGAAAGGGCGGATGCAACGCCCGGGACCGATGCCGCACGGGATCCGGGCGGTCTGACTTTCACATCGCCGCTGTTCCTATGCGGCGTCACCTTCTTCCCTCGTCAGCCCTCGCGCTGGGGCTCCGGCGGTCTCGGGCTCGGGCCTCGACAGGTACCTGATGCAGCTTGAGCTGCTTGAGGCCGTCGTCGAACGACGGCGCCTCGAAGGGCGGGTTGTAGAACCCCGTATGGAGAGGGATCCCGAGGCGGCCGAAGGCCTCGGCGAGACCGGCTCGCAGCTTCTCCTGGGGTCCACGGTTCGCGATGAAGGTCGCCACCCACTCCAGGTCGGTGCCCCTGACCTGGTCCCAGATCGGCATCACGATGCTCCCTCGTCGCCGCCAGAAGGACGTGTTGACCCACCCCACACCGATCTCGGCGAAGGTCTCGGCCACGTCGATCGGCGTGAGGTCCCCGGTCAGCGGGTACGCCGGGGAGAGGTTCGCGAAGGTCCTGAACCCCTGTTGGCAGAGCTCCCTGAGCGTCTCCAGGCGGGCACCGATGGCCGGAGCCCCAGGTTCCAGGAGCTCGCGCATCTCGTCGTCCACGGTCGGGACGCTCAGACCCACCCGCAGGTGCGTGAACCGGTCGAGCACGTCCACGTCTCGGAGGATCAGGGGGCTTCGGGTCAGCACCTCCACCGGCCAATCGTGGCGGGCCAAGGCAGCCAAGAGTTTGCGGGTGAGCTTGCGCTCGGCCTCGATGGGCTGGTAGGGATCGGTGCCGGTGGAGAGGTAGACCGTCCGACGATCCTTGCGGGCCAGCTCATCGTCCAGCAGGCGAGCCAGGTCCCGCTTGACCAGGACGTATGTTCCCCAACGCTGCCTCTCAGCATGGATGGTGCTCGGCACGTAGCAGTAGGCACAGGCGTGGTGGCAGCCGGCGTAGGGGTTCAGGCTCCAGGCGACCCCCGAGACGTTACCGCCCATGGTGAAGTCCGTGAGGGCCTGGCGGGGCTGGACCTCTTGGACGCTCCGGCCTGCCAGGTCTTGCTTCGGGGATCGCAGACGGTCGAGCGTGGTCTCCGAGGCAGGCTCGGCCTTGGAGAGCAGGGGATGGCGCCGATCGTCGATCATGACCAGCCCACCCTTGGCCCTGCGACCATGTCAAGGCTGGTCCCGGGGGTGGGCGGATGTACCGACCGAGCATGCCCCGGACGCCATGGACCGGAGGAACCCTTTTGAACAGCGGTCCCATGGTCCGCCGTATGAAGCTCTACGAGTACCAAGGCCGCGACCTCTTCACGGGGTTCGGGATCCCGGCACCCGAGGGTGTCGTGGTCTCCAGCCTCGACGGGTTCGAAGCGGTCAAAGACGATCTGCCCTACCCGGTGGTCGTCAAGGCCCAGGTCCTGACCGGCGGACGCGGGAAAGCCGGCGGTGTCAAGTTCGCTGACGACGCCGACGAGGCCCGCCAACACGTCGAGGACATCCTCGGCATGGAGATCAAGGGCCTGACCGTGGAGGAGGTCTTCCTGGTCGAGATGCTCGACTTCGACCAGGAGCTTTACGCCTCGGTCCTCCTGGACCGCTCGGCCCGCCTGCCCATGGTCATGATCAGCGCCGAGGGCGGTGTCGACATCGAGTCGGTCCCCGACGAGAAGATCCACAAGCTCAACGTCCACCCCTTCACCGGGTTCCAGCCCTTCCACGCCCGGCAACTGGCCGGCAAGCTGGGCCTGGAGAAGGAGCAGACCAAGCAGATCAGCGACATCCTCTCCAAGCTCTACCAGGCCTACCTCGACAGCGACGCCGACCTGGTCGAGATCAACCCCCTGGCCATCACCACCGACGGTCGCGTGGTCGCCGCAGACGCCAAGGTCAGCATCAACGACGCCGCCACCTTCCGCCACCCCGACATCGAGGGCGGCGAGGAGGACCTTACCGAGCTCGAGAAGGAGGCCCAGGAGAAGGGCATCGCCTTCGTCCAGCTCGACGGTGACATCGGTGTCATCGCCAACGGCGCCGGCCTGACCATGGCCACCCTGGACGCCCTGGAGCACTACGGCGGCGACGGCGGCGTGGTCCAGAAGCTCGGCGGCACCGACAGCCCCGAGAAGGTCATGACCTGCTTCCGGCTGATGAAGAAGGCCAACCCCTCGGTCGTCTTCCTCAACCTCTTCGGCGGCATCACCAAGGCCGACACCGTGGCCAAAGGTGTCGTCAAGGTCCTCGAGGAGGAGGGCCTGGACGTCCCGCTGGTCACCCGGATCCGCGGCGTCAACGAGGAGAAGGCCCGCGAGATCCTGCGCGACGCCGGTGTCGAGGCCACCCAGGACCCCAAGGAGGCCGCCCAGAAGGTCGTCGAGCTTCGCAAGAAGGCAGCCTCCAACGGAGGTGGGGCCTGATGGCGGTCATGGTCGGACATGACACCAGGGTCGTCGTCCAGGGCATCACCGGCCACCAGGGCAAGTTCCACAGCCAGGCCATGATGGACTTCGGCACCGACGTCGTCGGTGGCGTGACCCCCGGCAAGGGCGGCCAAGAGGTCAACGGTCTCCCCGTCTTCGACAGCGTCCAGGAGGCCGTCGACGAGACCGGCGCCAACGCCAGCGTCGTCTTCGTGCCCGCCCGGTTCGCCAAGGACGCCGCCCTGGAGGCCCTGGACGCCGGGATCGACCTGGTCAACGTCATCACCGAGCACATCCCGCCCCACGACGCGGTCATCTTCAGCCACTACGCCCAGTACAAGGGCGCCCGCGTGCTCGGGCCCAACTGCCCCGGCGTCTGCTCGCCCACCGAGGAGACCAAGCTGGGCATCCTGCCCAACCGGATCTTCTCGCCCGGCAACGTCGGCATCGTCAGCCGCTCCGGCACGCTCACCTACGAGCTCGTCGGGGCGCTGACCGAGAACGGCGTCGGTCAGTCCACCTGCATCGGCATCGGTGGCGACCCGTGCCCGGGCACCACGTTCGTCGACGCGCTCGAGCTCTTCGAGGCCGACGACGAGACCGAGCACATCGTCGTCGTCGGCGAGATCGGCGGCACCGCTGAAGAGGAAGCCGCCCGCTTCATCCAGG
>CAZBKU010000322.1:0-3104 GCA_964492585.1 uncultured Thermoplasmatales archaeon
ATGTCCTGTCCCCCGATGACGCCGGATCCCACGCGTTGACCCTGTACGGGCACGCGTTCTTCGGCAGTGTCCACAGCGACGGGGGCGACTACTGGACGTTGGCGGCCGGGTCTGAAGGGTTCGTGCCCATGTGGGTCGACCACGCCGCCGAGGGCAAGCCCCAGCTCTGGTCCGCGATCGTCGAGACCGGCGGGTGACGGCGAGCCTGGATGGGCCCTCTGCGACAGCCCGTCCCCTCACACGTCCGCATCCCGCCAGTGCGCTTCCGGGTCCTGTGCGTCAAGCATGCGCTTGACCTCGGGACCCATCTCGTCCAGATCGATGCCATGCTGCTCGACGATGTCCCGCGTGACCTCCGGCTCTTCCCGGGCCATGCGTTCCAGGACCCTGGCTGCCTGAGCGGTCCTCCCAGCACCCCAGGCTGCAGCCACCTCCAGATGCTGCACATCCCACAGATCCATGCCGGGAGCTCGCCACGCATCGTCGAGGATCGCCAGGCACGCCTCGTACCGACCGCCCTCCACCAAAGAGATCCCCCGGAAGAACCAGGCCACGGAGTGATCGGGTCCGCGTTCCCTTCTGCGAGGCCCCGCTCGACCGCCTCGACCCGACCACCCGTGAGGTCCTCCCCCAAGCCGGCAGGTCGGTCGACGACGCGAGGTTCCCAGCCTGGCTGACGCGACCTCGTCCGTCCGGCCGCCTTCCTGGCCAGGACACCCGACCCTCTACAAGGGGATCCCCTTGGCCCGGACGGCGCCGGGTCAGATCGGCGCAGAACCGTCGTCGGCGACCCGCCTGTCCCGCCCGAACCGGTGGGGACACCACCCCGTAGCTCCCCGACCTCCGCCTGCCCCGACCTAACCGGTCGTCGCAGTCGGAGAACGTCCAAGAGGGCGCCCACCCGATGGCCCTCGTGATCGACGCCATGGCCTCCGTGATCGCCACCCACCCGACGCCTGGACGCTTAGGGGCCCGGTACGAAGAGCCTAAGTATCTCCGTCGACCATGGAGTATCAGGATGACTCCATCGAGAATGGAGACTTTCCAAGTCTCCGTGCCCAGCATGCCGCCGGGCTTCCCGCGCCTGTTCCGCCAACGGCTCGAGGAGCTTGGACCCGGGCAGCCGGTGGACCGCTCGCTGCTCGAGGAGGTCTGCGGTTCGGCGTCGGCCGCCAACCACTTCCTGGACCAGGCCACCGACCGCGGCGCACTGGTCCCCGTGGCCTGGGGGGCGTACAGGGTCGCCCAAGCGAAGACGCTCGGGCAGATCTCCCGGATCGAGAACCCCCCTCTCCAACGCTTCGCCTCCTGGGCCCTCGAGCTGCCGGATCTGGCCGAGGAGAGGGTGCTCTTCGTGGCCCCCTGGCTCTGGCGGGACACCGATCTGAACGTCACCGGGCCCATGCCCGTGATCCCGCTGAACCCCGGGACCGACGTCGTCGAGGGCGCACCCCCCCAGTGGGACGCCTTCCACATGGACATCGAGGAAGAACGACCGTGGACCCTGGTCCTCGGCGACGAGGAGGTAGGCGCCTTCTCGACGCCAGGCCCCCTCGAGGTCGAGCTGCTCCTCAGAGCCTCGCTGGACCCCCGATGGAAACAGGCCGCCGACCAACTGGAGGGTTCCGGTGGCGCCCACGAGCTGGGCGCAGAGCTCGAGCGCTTGGACCTCAAGGGTGCCCCCCGAGGCACGCAGACCCTTCGCACCGGCAAGGGCCTGCCCGCCCGGCGCCGGCTCTTGGCCCCGCCCTGGTACATGGACAAGGTGACCCGACGCGCGCCGGCCGAGGGGCATCGGACAGAGGGCACCTCATGACAGGTGACACGGTACCGGTCACACCCGAGGTCACCCGGCGGGTGCTGGACCGGCTCATCTCTGGCCTTCCCGACGGCTGGCGGCTGATGCCGATCGGCGGCACCGAGATGGCCGCCGTCGGCGATGCGGATGCGACGACCAAGGACATCGACGTGGTCCTCGTCACCCTTCGTGACGGCACGGCCACGATCCCCGACTACGACGACCTCGTCACGTTCGCCAACCAGCTGTCTGACACCGTCCAGACCCGTAAGGACCACACCTCGGTCAAGCTGGTCCTGTCGACGGACGCGGGCCCGGTCATCCTTGAGTTCATCCGAGGCCGCACGCCCGGCCAGGGCGGCTACTTCGTCTCCCGGTCGGTGTTGGAGACGGCCGCCACCCTCGCGACCGAAGACGATGGCGTGCTCCGGTTGCCGACCGAGGCCCTGGCGTTCCTCAAAGCGTGGGCGGCCAGCGACAAGCAGAAGCTCGTCGACGCCGGGAAGGACCCGCGAGGGTACCACGCAGGCCGGCGGGAGGCCTTCCTGGCAGATGTCCAACGGCTCAGGCAAGCGGTCGCGGACGCGGGGCGGGAGCCCGATCCTGAGATCCTCGAGGCCCTGTTCGCTGCGACCGGTGGCAAGCGGGAGGACGCCGTCCGTTGGATCTTGGCCGAACGCCAGTGGCCGGCATGATCCTGCCGTAACGAGGAGGCTATCCGATCCAAGCCGCCAGGGACCAGTGTCGGGACGCCGGCTTGATCCGAACGCCAGAACCGTCGTGCAGAACCCATCAGGATCTCGCCTCGGCCCTCTACGCCCGGGCCCCGGGATGCCCTACCCAGGGAGCTGACATAGCCGACAACCGATCCCAAGCTGGCTCGATGGCCTTGGACTGGCACCGGGGTAAGGTCCCCTCCCCAGAACCGTCGGGTCCGTCCACAACGAGAGCGCCTCATGGGCCCGCTCCGGCACCTCTGCCACCCGCCCGGTGGCCGCCTACCTGGTCGAGCATCCCCCAGCCAACACCGCCGAGATCGCCAAGGCCCTTGGCCAGTCGCCCGGCAACATCCGCAAGCACCTGCGGACCCTGCGCGAGAACGGCCTGGTGGGCAGCAGCCAGTTCGGCCGCAAGGTCCGGCACCGACCCCTGCCCAAGTTGCTGGACTGGATGGACACGGTCGGCGACCGGCTCGGGGTGACCTGGGAGGAGCCCGAGCGGGATCGACCCGGGGACTGATCGGGTCCACGCTCCCTTCTGCGAGGCCCCGCTCGACCGCCTCGACCCGACCACCCGTGAGGTCCTC
>CAZBKU010000323.1:0-1413 GCA_964492585.1 uncultured Thermoplasmatales archaeon
TCGGTTGGAAGTTGACGTTCGGGAACCCCGCGACAGGGAAGCCGACCGTCTCATTGGCTCCGTCGAGGAGACGCAGACTATGGGCTTCCCCGTAGGAGACACCGAAACGAACCGGGCCGGTGGGCTGAGGGACGTTGTCCCACCCGAAGGTATAGAGGTCCTGTTGTGTCCCCGAGGGGTCATGATCGATCAGGGTCCCTGTGATCCCACTGAAGTTGAGGCCGCTGGTCTGGCTGCCGACCGTCGGAATCACGACCCCGGCGTCCGATGTAGGCGGGAACTCCTCTCTGAGCTGGACCTCGATGTCGTACGGCCCCTCGCAGTACGCTTCGGAAGCGATATTGAACGACGGGGCCACGAAGATCTCAGGATCGCAGTCCGGAGCGTCGATCTCTATCGAGACGAGCTGGGGCCGGTCCGGATCGACGTGGACGCCGCTGATAGTCTCGCTGTCGGTGTTGCCCAGGGTGTCGGTGGCAGTAAGCGTGACACTGTAGGTGCCAGGCACCATGGGGTCGGAGCCGACGGGCAAGGTGACAGACCAGTCTCCGTTGCCATCAGGCGATCCTTGTCGGGTGGTGGTTGCCTCGCTCTCGGCGTGGGTGGCCGTGATGGAGACGCTCTGCACACCGTTGGGGTCGTCGACGCTGAAGTCCCCCTCGGCCTCGCTGATCAGGACGTCGGTGCGGTTGGCGCTGTCGACGGCTGTAGCGAGGCCGGCGGTTCCGGTAACGGTGAGGCTCGGGGGTTGGTCATCGATCTGAATCTCGAAGCAGGAGGTGGTGACCTCGTTTCCAGCGAGATCTGTATAGGTGATCTGGAACGCCCCCGCAGTCGTTCCGAAAGCGTTGCGAGGGATGCTGGAGAAGGACTGGGAGGTCCCGCTACCCGGTGTGTTGCCGGCGGTCCAGGTCTTGGTCGTCTGCTCCTGGACATTGCCGCAGTTCGGACCGGTGAGCAGGACGGCGCCGGCAAGGAACGAGTCGGGGACGGTGAATGAGATGGTGTAGGGGCCACCGCCGATGACGTTGGTCCCATCGAGTTCGTTGGAGGAACCGTCGTCACCGTCGGACAGACCAGCCATCTGGACATTGTCCGCACCGTCGTTCGGGATTTCCCCGTCGACAACGACCTGGTTCGTCTGCGTGGTCGTCGACGCGTCCTGGTACTTGGTGGAGGTCCCGTCGACATCGCAGTCAGTATCTACCTGGGGCGTGCAGCCGCTGGCCCCCGTCGTGGAGACGGTGACGGTGATGGCTGAGCGGGCAGGACCGGTCCCGTCAGCTGGGTCCCAGGTAAATGTCTGCGTGCCATCAGCGCAGGTGCCCGACACGTCCGAGGTAATCGAGGCCCCGTTCCACTGGAATGTGCAGGTGGGGTTCTCCTGGTTGGCTCCGGAGTCGATGTTCACAT
>CAZBKU010000323.1:1423-3088 GCA_964492585.1 uncultured Thermoplasmatales archaeon
CGGTTCTAACGCGACTACCGACTCGCCCGCGAGGTACACCGTCCCGTCGAAGCCCACGACGTCGAAGACCGGCTCGGTGGGGAGGGCCTTCGTCCCCTCGCCGTCGGGGACCGAATAGAGGGTGGTGAACGGGCCGTCACCAGCGTTGTCGATAGAAGCGCTAGCGCTGGACACCGCCTCCGCGTTCTCGAACGTGAAGCTCACGCCCGCGAACACGCTGGTGACCATGATCGCGACGAGAAAGACCGAGATGGGTGCCTTGCGGCGTTGGTTGCCTGCCATGTGGGTTCAGCCCTCCGCTGGGGAAGTTAGGCCCCCAGTCCGACTACCGGCCTATAAATATTGCTGCTTCAAAGTATGCGTGAAACATACATCCCATACATTGAATACAAAGGACGTCCTCTCCTGGCAGCGTGGGCAGAACGACGATCTCGCTGGACCCCGAGACCCGCGACCGGCTCAAGTCGCTGGGCCGTAAGGGCGAGAGCTACGACGACCTCGTCAACCGCCTGATCGACCACTACCTCGGCCTCCGGGATCGCGAGCGCGCACCGGGCGACGAGGTGGACTTCGAGCAAGTGTGAGCGGGAGTAGAGCGGGACACCAGCGCATGCAGGCGGGTTCCTGGCCGTCCCCCACCACGCCTGGAGGCCGCCTCAACCACCTGGTTGGCCAGCCTTCTTGAGCCCCCAGCCCGCTGGTTCCCCGAGGTGGACCGATGGAGGCAAGCCAGGAGGAGACGCAGACCAAGGCTTGGACCCGGCGAACGTTGTTCATGGCGGGTGTGCTCACCGTCCTGCTCGTCACGGCCCTGGCCCCGGCGGCCACCGGGGTGCACTTCTACCGGGGCGATGGTTCCGGCTGCTCGCCGGCCAGCGGCGAGCTCACCGACGATCCCAACGAGGAGCACGGGGAGATCAACGGCACCGTCATGGCCCTGCACAACAGCTTCCACGACGAGGCCACGCTGACGCCCGTCACCCGGATCCAGACCGGCGAGGCCGTGCGCTGGGTCTGGAACAGCGAGCACTGCCACTCGGTCCAGCACGTGCCCACCGAGGGCGAGGAGATGGCCTTCTACAGCGGGTTCCACTACCCTGAAGAGGAGCCCACCACGCCAGAGCTGGTGCCCGGGGCCTTCCACTACCCGGTCCCCAACCTCGAGGACCCGGCGCTCTCGTACGTCCACACCTTCGAGGAGCCCGGCACCTACGTCTACATCTGCGAGCACCACGGCACCATCGGCATGGTCGGGACCGTCATCGTCGAGTAGAACGGTCCGGCAGGCTAGGAAGCGCCCAGGCCGCTGCCAACGCCGGTGGGGCCCGCTGGCCCGGTCGCCGTGCAGCCGGGACGCTCATCGCGTTCCCCCGGGTCGTCCGGCGCTCGTGCCACCCACAACACCCAAATCCCACCTCCCCTAGTCCCCCTTGACCCGCATGCCCCAGCAGACCTTCGAGATCGAGGTAAGCTTCCACGGCCTGGGCCTGGAGGACGAGACCGTCCAGCTCGACCAGGGAGCCACCTTCGAGGACCTCCTACGTCAGCGTGACGTCCACCCGGAGACGGTGCTGGTCTTCTGCGACGACGAGGTCGTCCCCGCCGAGAAGGAGGTCCCTGCCGGGGCTGATGTGCGCGTGCTGCGGATCACCAGCGGTGGGTGAG